>DVGN01000016.1 GCA_018712725.1 Candidatus Scatosoma pullicola | reverse complement strand
TTTGTGGACGGCGTAAACATCCGTCTCGAAGGGGAAGAAGAGGCGGTGGAGTGGGGCAGGGAAGTGCTCACGCAGATGCTGCGCTTTGCCGAGAGCGGCGAAAGCATAGACAAGGGGCGCATCATCTACTGCATCGAACTCGCCAAAGAGGGACGGGCGGGGGACATCGCCGCCATTCTCGAAGGGGTGGTCGCCGTCACTTCGCGCGGGAAGCAGATCCGCTGCAAGACGGTGGGGCAGAAGCAGTACGTGGACGCGGTCAAGAACAATACCGTCGTGTTCGGCGTGGGTCCCGCGGGCACGGGAAAGACCTATCTCGCCGTGTGTCTCGCGGTGGCGGCGTTCAAGAGCAAGCAGGTGGAGAAAATCATCCTCACCCGCCCCGCCGTGGAGGCAGGGGAAAAGCTGGGCTTTCTGCCCGGCGATTTGCAGACAAAGGTAGATCCGTACCTGCGCCCCCTCTACGACGCTTTGCAGGAGATGCTGGGGCTGGAAACGTACGCGAAACTCATGGAGAAGGGCGCGATCGAAGTGGCGCCGCTCGCCTACATGCGGGGCAGGACGCTGTCCGACGCCTTCATCATTTTAGACGAAGCGCAGAACACCACCAAGGAACAGATGAAGATGTTCCTCACCCGCATGGGGGAGGGGAGCAAGACGGTGGTGACGGGAGACGTGACGCAGATCGACCTGCCCGAAGGCAAAAAGAGCGGGCTTATCCACGCCATCCATATTCTGAAAAACGTCGAAGGGATACAGATATGCCGGCTGACGGACAAGGACGTGGTGCGGCATCCCATGGTCATGCGGATCATCCGCGCCTATGAAGCGGACGCGGAACGGGCGCGCCGTGCGGCGGAAGCCGCCGGGCGCAAGGAGAGGAACGAAGGATGAATGTCAGGGAAGGAGAATTGATCTGGACGAAAAAGGAGGCGGTCAAGAGCGTACTTTTGTATACGCTCAATCTCGTCATACTCCTTTTGATCGCGGGGCTGCTGCTCTTTTGGGACAACCTCGGCGCTTTCGGGCAGACGTTCCGCGAAAATCGGGCGAACTTTCTGTACGTCATGTTCTGCACCCTGCTGCTCGTCTGGATCCTGTATTTCTATTTCTTTTTCGAACACCGGCGGATGCTGACGGACGGCAGGAACATCGCGCTCGTCTTTACCGTGCTCGATTTCAGCGTTCTGGTGTCCTTCCTTTTCGGAAATTACCTGCACATCTACGCCCGCCCGGTGGCGCTGTGCGCCCTGCTCATGCTCGTTCTGGTGGGGAGGCGGGACGCGATTTTCGTCAACATGGTGTGCGCTATTCTGCTGTTTGTCATCGACGCCTTTTCCGATTCGTCGGTGACCGCCAACAGCGTCTATTCCTCCTTCATCATCGCCTTTACGGCGGGCATGATCGCGATCTTTTTCGGAAATAAGGCAAAGACCCGTTTCCAGATCGTGGGGATCGGGCTCATCATCGTCATCCCCGTGGACGTGATCATCTTCCTTCTGGAAATTTCCGGACTCGCCGGGGGCGGCGTCAGCCTGCCCACCGAAGCGACGGGGCTGGAACGCGTCCTCACGCAGATGGGCTTCGGCCTGCTCGGCGGCATCATGTCCGCCGTCCTCTTCCTCGCCTTCCTGCCCGTGTTCGAAAGCGTGTTCAACTGCCTCACCGTGTTCCGGCTGCGCGAGCTGACCAGCCCGGACGCGAAGCTGCTCAAAAAGCTCAAAGAGGAGGCGCCGGGGACGTTCAACCATTCCATGGTGGTCGCCCAGCTGGCGGAGGCGTGCGCCACCGCGCTCGGCGAAGACGTCGATTTCACGCGCGCCGCGGCGTTTTACCACGACGTCGGGAAGCTGCATCAGCCCGAGTATTTCACGGAAAATCAGGGGGAATACAACCTGCACGACGAACTCACCCCCGAGCTTTCCGCCGACATCATCCGCTCGCACACGCAGGACGGGTACGAGCTCATCCGCGCCCATCATCTGCCCCAATTTCTGGCGGACGTGGCGCTTCAGCATCACGGCACGATGCCCATCCGCTATTTCTACGCCAAGGCGCTGAAAATGACGGACGGCGAACTCAACATAGAGGACTTCTCCTATCCCGGTCCCAAGCCCAAGACCAAGATCGCCGCGATCATCATGATCGCCGACGCCTCCGAAGCGGTCGTCCGGTCGCTGCCCAAGCGCACGCCCGAAGACGTGGAGAAGGCGATCCGCGGGATCATCGAAGAGCGCATGGATCTCGAACAGTTTTCCGACTGCGACATCACGATGGCGGATCTTTCCATCATCCGCCGCACTCTCGTCAGCACGCTGACGGGCGTGTATCACCACCGCGTGAAATACCCCTCCATCCGGTATAAGCACGCGGACGGCAAGACGACGGGGGAAAACGAATGAATTTCCGCATTTACTGCGAAAGCGAAGAATTTCCCCCCGAAAACGTGCGGGCGCTGGAAAGGGCGATGGACGGTTTCGTCTCTTCGGACATCCCCCTTGCCGTCGAATTCGCCTTTGCGGACGAAGGGGAGATCCGGCGGCTCAACCGCGAGACGCGCGGCGTGGACAGGGTGACGGACGTTCTGAGTTTTCCCGCGCTGGACGGCATCAGGGGCAAGGCCCTGAAAAGGGCGGATTTTCCCTTCGACGAAGACGAAGAGGGGAACCTGTTCATCGGCTCGGTGGTCGTCTGCGTCAGGCGGGCGAAGGAACAGGCGGAGGAGTACGGGCATTCGTACAACCGGGAGCTGCACTATCTGCTCGTGCACGGCGTCATGCACTGTCTCGGGTACGACCACGAGACGGAGGAAGAGCGGGCGGAAATGCGGGAGAAAGAGGAGTTTATCCTCGGCAGAATGGGCATTTCCCGCGCGGACGGCGGGGCGGAAAGCGTTCCCGGAAAGACTACGGAAGGCGCTGAGGCGCAGAGAGGCTTATGAGAAGCGGATACGTGGCGGTGATCGGCAGGGCAAATGCCGGCAAAAGCACTTTGATAAACGTTCTGGTGGGCGAGAAGGTATCCATCGTCTCCCCCAAACCCCAGACGACGCGGGACAGGATTTTGGGCGTTCTGACCAAAAAAGAGGGGCAGATCGCGTTCGTGGACACGCCGGGCATCTATCGGGCGAACAACACCCTGACGGACCGGATGATGCGCACGGCGGACGAAAGCGCCAAATCGGTGGATTTCATCCTCTACGTCCTCGACGGCCACGAAGGGGTGCGGGAGGAGGATTTCGCGCTGATGAGAAAGTACAAGGCGCTCGGGATCCCGATGGCGGTCGCCTACGCGAAGACGGACATCATGCCCAAGGAGAATATCCCTCTCGACCTTGCCAGATTCGCCGAATCGGGCATCGATCTCGACGTATTCCCCATATCCGCCCGCCGCGGCACCAACATCCGGAAGCTGGAAGAATTTTTGTTTTCCCGGATGCCGGAGGGGGACAAACTGTTCGAAGGGGAGGTCGTATCGGACAGGAGCGAACGCTTCATGATCGCCGAAATCATGCGCGAGAAGATCCTGCTCAAATACGATAAGGAGATCCCGCACGGGGTCGCCGTCGTCGTCAACACCTTCCGGAAAGGGGAGAACGGCGTGTACGAGATCAATCTCGACATCGTCTGCGAAAAGCCCAACCACAAAGCCATCCTCATCGGCAAACAGGGCAGGGCGATCAAGGAGGTCTCTTCCTTCGCCCGGCAGGACATGGAAAAATTTCTCTCCGCCAAAGTCTTTTTGACCACTTACGTCAAGGTCAAGGAAGATTGGCGGGACAGGCCGGATCTGCTCAAAGAGTACGGCTATGAGGAATACCGCGACGTCTGACGCCTTTGCGCCGCGGTCGCCTGCGCCGCCCGTATCCGCGCCTGTGTCCGGCGGCCGGGAAAGTGCGCTCGCCGCAACCCTGCCCCCGGCATTTGCATAAACCGCGCCCTTTTTCCGCAACCTGTAAAGGGGAGGGAAAAACATGCACGACAAACGGGATTTCGGGGCGGCAAAGCTGGCTTGGGAGATGTTCCGCAAGACGGGCAACATCAGTTACTACATGCTGTACAAGGAGCTTTTGATGGAGGGCAAACGCCGGAAATGAGCGCCGGAAGGCGCCGGGGACGCCCTTTCGGAAGCCCGGAGCGGAAAAGGAGCGGAGATGGAGTTTAAGACGGACGCGCTGGTGCTGCGGGCGACCGATTACGGGGAGAACGACAAACTGCTTACGCTGTTCACCCCTTCGCGGGGAAAACTGACGGCGGGGATACGCGGCGTCCGCAAGCCCAAAGCCAAGCTGTCCTTCGCGGCGCAGCCCTTTTGCTTTGCCGAGTATGTCTTGGCGGAGAAGGGGGGCAGGTATGTGGTGACGAACGCTTACCTCTACGACGGGTTCTTTTCCCTGCGGACGGACATCGTGCGCTATTATGCGGCGTGCGCCGTCTCGGAAACGGCGGAAAAACTGCTCGTGGAGGACGGCGAAAGCGAAGGGATGTTCGTGGCGGCGGCGGAGGCGCTGAAAAACCTCTCCCTGACGGAGGGGGACGCGGCGGAAATCCTCCTGTCCTTCGCGCTGTCCGCCCTGCGGGAGTCCGGCTATATGATCGATCTGGACGGCTGCGGGATCTGCGGCGGAGAGCTGGGCGAAAAGCCGTATTTCGACTTCGCCGCGGGGTGTTTTTCCTGTTCGGCATGCGCGTCCGGCACGCGCGCGAGCAGGTCTACTTACGAGCTTCTGCGCAAATGCGCGGGGCTGTCTTATGCGGAGGAAAAGGCTGCGGACGGAAGAAAGCGCGCCCTCCGCCTGATCAGGACATATCTCGCCGAAAAGACGGAGGAAGCGTATCCGTGTTTCGGCGAATTTATCCGCCTGTACGAATGACGATTTGTTTCCTCCCGAAAAGTTCGGCGGTTTTCGGGCGCGGGCGGACGGAAACGGGGTCATAAAACGGAAAAGCGGCGCCCCGCCGCGCACATATGTATGGAGTATTATGGAGAATAAAAACAACGAAAACGGACAAAGGCAGAAAAACGACAGACCCGCCGTCACGCGGGCGGAAAAAGCGGTGCGCATGAAGACCATTCTCCGCGAATTGCTGACGGAGAGAAATTACCGCTGGAACGAAATACTCGACGTCTCCGCCAGGATATACGCGGAGAAATATCCCGGCGAAACGGAGGACATGAACGACCTCAAAGGCAAATTCGGCTCGGTTTTAAGCCTCATGGAGGATGCGGGCGAAATGCACTTCGGGGCGGGCGTCTGTTCCCTCGTGAAGGGCGCGCAGCCGCAGGAAGCGAAAAAGGAAGAAAAGACGGAAGAACGGAAGATGAATAAAACGGAAAAGAAAGAAGAAGCCGAAAAGGCGGAAAAGACCGAAATCGCGGCGGCAAAACCCGCGGACGAAAAACCCGCGCGCGGCAGGGGCAGAAAGGCAAAGACTTCGGAAAAGACCGGAGAGCCCAAGCGCGCAAAGGCGGAGAAAGCGGAACCCGAAGGGGTTGCCGCCGGGGGCGCGGAGACCGAAAAGGCGCCCGAAGCAAAAGAAGCGAAACCTGAAGAAGCCAAGGCGGAAGGGACGCCTGCGGCGCGCGGCAGGAGAAAGGCCGCCAAAACCGCAGAAGGACAGCCCGCCCGCCGTGGCAGGAAACCCGCCGCGCAGAAAGCGGAAGCGGAAGAGAAAACCGAAGTCAAGGCGGAAGAGGGGACGGACAATAAACAGAACGCCGACCAAAAGGCGGAAGCGCAGCCCGCGCCCCGCAGACGGGGCAGAAAGCCCAAGGCGGCGGCCGTCGGAGAGAGCGCGGAAGAAAAGGCCGTTTTGACGGCGCCCGTTGCGGAGGAAAAACAGGCGGAAATCAAGGCGGAGGAAAAGCCGGAGGAAAAGCCGGAAGAAAAAGCGGAAGCCGTTCTTTCGGAAACGCTCGCTGCGCCCGAAGGGGAAAAGGCGGAAGAAATACCCGCAGAAGAAAAGCCCGCGGAAGTAAAAGCGGAAGAGGAGAAAGCCGAACCCGCGGCGGAATCCGAAGTCAAGACGGAAAAAGCCGAAGAGCCGGTAAAAGTTCCGGCGGAAGTCAGGGCGGAAGTCAGGGCGGAAGCGCCCGCCGAAAAGAAGGAACCCGAGCGGTCGAATCTCCCGGCGGTCAAGCCGGAGGCAAAGGTGGCGCCCGTGTTCGACATGACCCTCCTGTTCGGCGCGCCCGCAAAGAAACCGGCGCGCGGGGATACGGGACGCCGCGGCGGCGTGGAGGTGCGCGAACGGCAGGCCGCTCCCGCCGAAGAAAAGGCGGCGGAAAAGGCGGAACGTACGCCTGCGGAAAATCGGACGGAAAAGGCGGAGAGGGCGCCCGCGGAAAAACGGGAACAGAAGGCGATGCCGGAATTTGCCTTTCTCGGCAACGCGGCGTCCGGCAGGGAAAAAGCCGCGCGCCCCGCTCGGGAGACGCGGGAAACGCGGGAGAGCCGCGCACAGGAACCCGCGGCGGCAAGGGAGAAGAAGGAGCCCGTCCGCCCCGTTCGGGAAGCGAAAGAAGGGGGGCAGGGGAGCGACCGCGGCACAAACGCCCCCGCAGCCGCGCCCGCGGCGAGCGCGGCTCCCGTCCTTTCGGGCAGCGCGAACAACGGCTCCAACGGCGCGAATAACGCGAATGCAAGCGGCGGTTCCAATGCCGCCGGCAGCCGTCGCCGCAGGGGCGGACGGGGCAGAAGCGCTTCGGCTTCCGCGCCCGAGACGCCCGAAGAGGCGCTGAAAGCGGAATTCCTGCGGAGACTGCGTTCCCTCGGCGGGGATTATTTCGAATATTATTCGGTGTATCTCCTGGAGCGGTATTCGATGCGGAACGGCAGGCGGCTGGAAGGGCTGAAAGTGTCGGGCGGCGAGCACGACGGCGGCATCGACGGCGAAATAGAACTGACGGACAAATTCGGATTCCGCGAGACCATCTACATACAGGCGAAGAACTGGGATCCCTCCAAGGGGGATCTGGAAAAGTGGGTGGTCGGGGAGACGTTGTTGCAGCAGTTCATCGGCGCGGTGGCGTGCCGTCTCGCCAGAGAGGGCAAGCAGCACAGCCGCGGTATTTTCGTGACGACCTCCCGTTTCACGCCGGACGCCAAGGCGCTACTGGAAACGATGTCCGACCGGTTTATCGGCTACGACGCGGACGACGTGTTCGAAGCGGCGAAGGAGTGTTCGTTCGGACTCCTCCAAAAGGACGGCGAATGGACGCTGGACGAAGAGCTGCTCTCGGGCGGCAAGGCGTTCTTCAACATGATGTAAAACGGCGTTCGCCGGCTCTGCCGCAAGGCGGGGCCGGCGGCATTTATCGCCCTGAAATCGTCCGAAAACGGCGCTCGCCGCAACCCTGCCCCCTGCATTTTCCGAAAATCTGCCTTTTCCGTCCGCAAAAACGCAAAGGAGGATGTCGGGGAAGAGGAAAAGGGGAGCGTCCGGCGACAAAAAAATTTTGACAAAACGGCGAAAAAATGTAAAAACGCGGCAAGAAAGGCTTGATATTTCTTTTGATTTGTATTAAAATGAATAGTGGCTGACGAATCCGCCCGTCGGGCGGGAGGGTCGGCGCGGTAAACACGTTAAATAATTCAATGGAGGAAAAAATCAATCATGGCAAAAAAGTATTGCTACCTCTTTACCGAAGGGAACGCGAAGATGCGCGAACTTCTGGGCGGCAAGGGCGCGAATCTCGCGGAAATGACCAACATCGGTCTCCCCGTGCCTCAGGGCTTCACCATTTCCACCGAAGCCTGCACGCAGTATTATGAGGACGGCAGACAGATCAATCCCGAGATCCAGGCGGAGATCATGGAGTACATCGACAAGATGGAGAAGATCTGCGGCAAGAAGTTCGGCGACAAGGTCAACCCCCTGCTCGTTTCCGTCCGTTCGGGCGCGCGCGCGTCCATGCCGGGCATGATGGACACCATTTTGAACCTCGGCCTCAACGAAGAGGTGGTCAACACGATCGCCGAGAAGTCGGGAAACCCCCGTTGGGCGTGGGACTGCTACAGGCGTTTCATTCAGATGTTCTCCGACGTCGTCATGGAAGTCGGCAAGAAATATTTCGAGAAGCTCATCGACGAGATGAAGGAAAAGAAGGGGGTCACGCAGGACGTCGAATTGGACGCGGACGACCTCAGAACGCTCGCCAACCAGTTCAAGGCGGAGTATAAATCCAAGATCGGCAAGGACTTCCCCGACGATCCCAAGGAACAGCTGTTTGCGGCGATCAAGGCGGTGTTCCGCTCCTGGGACAACCCCCGCGCGAACATCTACCGCATGGATCACGACATCCCTTACAGCTGGGGTACCGCGGTCAACGTGCAGATGATGGCGTTCGGCAACATGGGCGACAACTGCGGCACGGGCGTGGCGTTCACGCGCAACCCCGCCACGGGCGAAAAGGGGCTGATGGGCGAATTCCTGACCAACGCGCAGGGCGAAGACGTCGTCGCGGGCGTGCGCACCCCGATGCCCATCTCCGAGATGAAGAACGTGTTCCCCAAGGTCTACGAGCAGTTCCAGGAAGTCTGCAAGATTCTTGAAAATCACTATCGCGACATGCAGGACATGGAGTTCACCGTCGAGAACGAGAAGCTGTACATGCTCCAGACCCGCAACGGCAAGCGCACGGCGGCGGCGGCGATCAAGATCGCCTGCGACCTCATCGACGAAGGCATGATCACCGAGAAAGAGGCGCTCATGCAGATCGACGCGAAGTCCCTCGACATGCTCCTGCACCCCACCTTCGACGCGAAGGCGCTCAAAGACGCGGACAAGAACAACGTGGTCGGCAAGGGCATCGCGGCGTCTCCCGGCGCGGCGGCGGGCACCGTCGTGTTCACGGCGGAGGACGCGGTAGAAGAGGGCAAGAAGGGCAAGAAAGTCATTCTCGTCCGCCTGGAAACCTCTCCCGAAGACATCGAAGGCATGAAGTACGCGCAGGGCATCCTGACGGTGCGTGGCGGACAGACCTCCCACGCGGCGGTCGTCGCGCGCGGCATGGGCACCTGCTGCGTCTCCGGCTGCGGCGACATCAAGATGCACGAAGAGGAGAAGTATTTCGAACTCGCGGGCAAGATCTTCCGCGAAGGCAGCGAAATTTCCCTCGACGGCTCCACGGGCAACATTTACGACTGCATTATCAAGACGGTTCCCGCCGATCCCAATTCCGGTTACTTCGGCAGGATCATGGAGCTTGCGGACAAGTATAAGGCGCTGGGCGTCCGGACGAACGCGGACACGCCTGCGGACGCGAAACAGGCGGCGGCGTTCGGCGCGCAGGGCATCGGCCTTTGCCGCACCGAGCATATGTTCTTCGATCCCGCCCGTATCGGCGCGTTCCGCGAGATGATCTGCTCGGATACGGTGGAAGAGAGAGAAGCGGCGCTGAAAAAGATCGAGCCGATGCAGCAGGCCGACTTCGAAGGTCTGTTCGAAGCGCTGGGCGGCTATCCCGTCACCATCCGCTTCCTCGACCCGCCCCTGCACGAGTTCGTGCCCACCGACGAGGCGGACATCGAAGCGCTCGCGAAGGCGAAGGGCAAGACGGTCAAGCAGATCAAGGAAATCATCTCCTCCCTGCACGAGTTCAACCCGATGATGGGTCACCGCGGCTGCCGTCTCACCGTCACCTATCCCGAAATCGCGGTCATGCAGACCAACGCGGTCATCAAGGCGGCGATCAACGTCAAGAAGAAGCATAAGGATTGGAACATCGTTCCCGAAATCATGATCCCGCTCACGGGCGAAGTCAAGGAGATGAAGTTCGTCAAGGACATCGTCGTCAGGACGGCGGACGAAGTCATCAAGGCGGCGGGCGTCGACCTCAAATACGAAGTCGGCACGATGATCGAAATTCCCCGCGCGGCGCTCACGGCGGACGAGATCGCAAAGGAAGCGGAATTCTTCTGCTTCGGCACCAACGACCTCACGCAGATGACCTTCGGGTTCTCCCGCGACGACGCCGGCAAGTTCCTGCCCGCGTACTATTCGAACAAGATTTACGAATCCGATCCGTTTGCCCGTCTGGACACGGTCGGCGTGGGCAAGCTGATGCAGATGGCGGTGGAAGGAGGCAGAAAGACCCGTCCCGGCATGTCCTGCGGCATCTGCGGCGAACACGGCGGCGATCCTTCCTCCATCGAGTTCTGCCATAACATCGGGCTGACCTATGTTTCCTGCTCGCCCTACCGCGTGCCCATCGCGCGCCTTGCGGCTGCTCAGGCGAACATCAAACACCCGAGGGGCTAATCGGGGATTTACACCCGAAAATCCGCTGTTTACCCTGACGGTAGATGCGGGCACCGCGAAAAAGTATTACGAGCGCCTGGGGATAAAGTTTTTCCCCACCCGCTATAAACCTTTGACGATGGTGGTGTATATAACTTAATAAAAACGAAGAGACTGTTGCCGATCCGGCTACAGTCTCTTTTATATTTCCGGTAAGCAGAAAATCAGTGTAAAAATCAATACGCAATCCTGTTAAGCCTTTGCCGAAATTCATTGGTAAAAGAGTTTTTTTGAAGCGCTCGCTTGATTTCAGAGGTATTCAGAAAAAATCTGATAAAATTTACCCTTAACCGTTGATTTATCCCTTAAAATAGGTTATAATATAAGGGAAAAGACAACTATATTTTGGAAATTAAGCGAAACAGGTGAACGAAATGAGAGAGTTTAACTATTCAGAACTGAAAGAGCAAAAGTGGGATTCGAAAATTCTCGGTCTGGTTGCGGCTGTTTATAAGGAGGCCGGCAAGCAGGAACTTTATCTGAAGCAGCGCCCCGGCGAACTTGAAAAACTTGTGGAGATCGCAAAAGTGCAAAGCACTGAGGCTTCTAACGCGATCGAAGGTATCGTTACCACAAGTACGAGAATCAGACAGCTGGTTGCCGAAAAGACTACGCCGAGAAACCGTGACGAGCAGGAAATTGCGGGTTACCGTGACGTTCTGAACGTTATACACGAAAATTTCGACGTGATTCCGATTACGCGGAATTACGTTCTGCAGATGCACAAAATTCTGTACAGCCACATGAACAATCCCATGGCGGCCAAGACGAAGAATGTGCAGAATTATATCAGTGCTACGCATCCGGATGGCAGCACGGAAATATTATTTACGCCGCTCGCGCCCTTTGAAACGCCCGAAGCGCTCGACAGAATTTGCGATGAGTACAACCGCGTCATCGGCAATCTGGAAGTCGAGCCGCTGATAGCCGTTCCTGTCTTTATTCACGACTTTCTGTGTATCCATCCGTTCAACGACGGCAACGGCAGAATGAGCAGACTCTTAACGACGCTTTTGCTGTACCGTAACGGTTTTTATGTGGGGAAATATATTTCTCTTGAGGCTAAGATCGCAAAGAACAAGGATTTATATTACCAGGCCTTGCGGGAAACGCAGATCGGCTGGCACGAAGGAAATGAAAATGTCATCCCGTTTATCAAGTATTTTCTCGGAGTCGTGTTGTCGGCATACAGAGATTTTGAGGACAGATTTTTCATTGTTGCGGACAAGGTTCCCGCCATTGAAATGGTAAGGCGCGCAACGCAAGGGATTGTCGGTAAATTTACAAAGCAGGATATTCTTACGAGATGTCCGTCTTTGAGTTTAAGTTCGGTAGAAGGCTCTCTCCGAAAACTGACTGAGCTTGGCGAGCTGAACCGTGCCGGTTCCGGCAGAGCAAGTTATTATTTCAGGGTGAAATAAAACGCAGGCTTTGAGAGACGCAGATGAAACAATCTACAGATCTGATTGACGTGAATAAGAAAGACTGTAGCCTGATCGGTAACAGTCTTTTTATATCCACCCTTATAGAGTATTGAGAAAGGCGACCAGCTGCAAAAAGAGCAAAAATAATTAAAAGATGATTTAATTTTTTAGGGGAGTTGACAAAAAGTGAGTAAAAGTGATATAATAGAAGCATGGAAAAGAAAGAGAAGAAATGCCCGAAATGCGGAGCAACAACAAAGCAAAGGAAGATGGGATTCACGCGCAGCGGAACGCAGCGGTAT
>DVGN01000015.1 GCA_018712725.1 Candidatus Scatosoma pullicola | reverse complement strand
TCTTTCGGACGGAGAGTATAAACGAAAACGCCCTTCCCGTCAAGGGTAAAGTGCATTGCTTTCGGCAACCCTTGACGGAAAGTAACAGACGGGACAGATAAGGGGCTAAATCCTGCGTTTCCGTTTATTTTGTCCCCGTCGAAAGACAGAAAAAATTAAAATTTCAGGAGGATAAAAAAGTGACGACAGTACAGAAAATATTTTACAGCGGCGAGGATTACGAAAAGGATTGCTATTTCTTTTCCCCGTCGATCAGCAAGAGGAAACAAGTAGACGGAAAGACGTATTATGTCCGCAGATATTTCCGCGGCGGCAAGGATTTCGGAAAAACGATGGAATCCATTGCCATACAGAACACTACGAAAAACGTGAGGTAAGCATATGAAACAGAAACACTATATAGCGGGATTATATTTCAGACTTTCGCAGGAAGACGAACGTCAGGGCGAATCGGTGTCAATAGACAACCAAAGAGCGATACTCCGCAAGTATGCCGAAGAACGCGGCTTTGAGATCCACGACGAGTACATAGACGACGGCGTATCGGGAACGACGTTCGATAGACCGGATGTGCAGCGATTATTGGATGACGCCAAGGCAGGTATTATCAATACGATTATTGTCAAGGATTTGTCGAGATTCGGAAGGAATTATATCGAAGTCGGACAATATGTGGATTATGTATTCCCGGCATTCGGCATACGGTTTATAGCCATACAGGACAATGTAGATACGGAAAACCGCGACAGCAATGCCATGGAGATGATGCCGATCATGAACGTGTTCAACGAATGGCACGCCGCAAATACCAGCAAGAAGATCCGTGCAGTGTTAAAGACGAATGCCCGGGAGGGAAAGTATCATGCGAGGAACTATGCTACCATAGCCGACCGAAAAAGCAAATTCGAGAGGCTTATTTCAATCGGATAACGGCGCCAAAGAAATCGCGGGCAAAAAATAATACGAACTCCGAAAAAGAGTTCGTATTATTCACACATGGCGCAGGCGGAGGGATTCGAACCCCCGTGGGCTTGCACCCAAACGGTTTTCAAGACCGCCTCGTTATGACCGCTTCGATACGCCTGCGTTTCCTCTCTATTATATCTTTCCCCCGCCTTTTTGTCAAACTTTTTTCGCCTTTTCCCCGTTTTTTTTGCGTAACCCCCTTGACTTCATCTGTATTATGTGTTATAATACAGATGATACAAAAATAATATAAAACAGGCGAGTGCCCGGAGAGAGGAGGTGAAGAGATGGGCGGGAAACTCAACGTATACGAGAGATTGATGGAGGAATTCAAGCGGCTGATCGACCTGGGCGCGCTGAAATACGGCGAGAAGCTGCCGTCCTGCCGCGCGCTCGCGACCGAGCGCGGCATCAATCCCAACACCGTCGAACGCGCGTACAGCGAATTGGAGGCGGAGGGGTACATCCACATTCTGCCCAAGAAGGGCGCGTATGTGGAAAAGGGCGGCGACGGGCGGCGTTCGGAGGAGATCAGAAAGCAGCTGCGCCTGTTCCGTACCGCAGGCGCGACGAAAGAGGAGGTATTGCTCCTCCTCGAAGAGGCGTACGCGGAAGGCGAAGAGCCGAAGGAGGAAGTATGATAGAATTTGAAAGCATTTCCAAGAGCTACGGTAAAAAATCCGTCCTCGAAAACATCAATCTGAAAGTGGAGAGCGGCTCGGTGTTCGGTCTGGTCGGCATCAACGGCGCGGGCAAATCCACGCTTCTGCGGCTGGCGGCGGGGGTGCTCCGCCCGGACGACGGGGATATTTACGTGGACGGGGATCCGGTGTACGAAAACGAGAGCGCCAAGCGGAAGATCTTTTTCCTTCCCGACGATCCGTATTATACGTCCAACATCAACGCGGCGGGGCTCGCCGACATGTACCGCGCCTTTTACGATTTCGACGACGGCGTGTACGGGGAGTATCTCGAACAGTTCAAACTCAGCCCCAAGTCGCCCCTCCGCACCTTTTCCAAGGGCATGAAGCGGCAGGTGTTCGTGTCGCTGGCGCTGGCGATCCGCCCCGAATATCTCCTTCTGGACGAAGCCTTCGACGGACTCGATCCGCTGGCGCGGCTCATCTTCAAAAGAGGCCTGGCGGCGCTCGTCGCCGACAAGAAGTGCGCCGTCATCATTTCCAGCCATTCCCTCCGGGAATTGGAGGACATCTCCGACAGCTACGGCCTTCTCGACCATAAGACGATTACCTGTTCGGGCGATCTCGAAAAAGATCTCGAAAAGATCCATAAGTTTCAGGCGGCGTTTGACCGCCCCGTGGCGCGGGAGGAACTCGGTTTCGACGTGCTGACCTTCTCCTGCACGGGCAGGGTGGTGCAGATCGTCGCGAAGGGGAACGAAAGGGAACTCGCCGAAAAGTTGCAGGCGCTTTCGCCCCTTTTCGTGGAGGAGATTCCCGTCGATTTCGAAGAACTGTTCGTCAGCGAAGTGGAAAGCAGGGGGTATTTGCAATGATCGGACGCTATTTTCGTTATGAACTCAAAAAGAATCTCAAAACGCTGGGGCTGCTCACCGCAATCTGCACGATCATCTATGTCGTCGTGACGTCCACTGCCGCTCTCTTTTATGACTATTCTCCGACATGGATCGATTATGGTACCGCCGCCGGGAGCGGTGCGCCTAATTATTTTGTCGGAAACGTCAGAAACAATTCTCCGCAGATCAGTATCATCTATCTGCTTTTAGGGGCAATGTGCTTTGTCGTGCCCGCGCTGATGTATTCCTTCAAGATGAACCGTCGGAGCGCGGACGCCTTCTATTCGCTGCCCATCAGGCGGGAGAAATTGTATCTCGTCAAAACCCTGGTAGGGCTGATTCTCGTTTTCGTGCCCTATACGGTCGCTTACGTCGCCGGTCTTTTGTGCATTGCATTCCGGGAGAATTATTATAATCTCATCTGGTATTTGCCGGGATATTTCGGCGGGGTATTTTACGGACTTTGTCTATACGGCATCGCGGCGTTTTCTTTCGCACGCGCCAATCGGGTGGCGGACGGCGTTATCTTTATCATCTTCTATGCGTTGGTCGGTTTGATGGGCGGGGAAGTATTGAGACAAATTTCGTATGAATTGAATATGTTTGACGTGAATGAGTCGGTGTTTTTCCCTGTTTTTTGTTTTTCGGATTTTGCCGGTAATATTGACCAGTTGATCCGCGGCGCCTATTTGGCGGGAAAAGTGCCGCCGGGGGGCGGAACAGGCGTAAGTTTTAACTTTTTCGAATTTTTCTTTCCGCTTTTATATACGGTAGCAGGATTCGCCCTTCTCTTGCTTCTTCCGCGCTTCGACAAGGGGGAGGACGCCGAGCAGTATTCCGATTCCTGGTTCGGCTATCGCGTGATGATTCCGTTGTACACAGCGCTGTTTATTGCTCTTTACGGGGTGGATATTCTGACCATTATCCTCTTTACCGTTGCCGCGATCGTGATGACGATCATCTACCGCCGCAAAGCGCTGTTCTCCTGGCAGTATTGGGTGATGATCGCCGTAGGCGCGCTGGGGGGCATCGTGCTCAACCTGATAATTTTCTGACGCTTCGCTTGACTTTTCCCGTAAACTGTGCTATACTTTTCCCGAGCCGGAAGGGCGGAAGGGCTGCCTTGCCGCCTCGGAATACATAGGAGGAAAAGCATATGGAACCCAAAGGACATTTTGTGTATTATAAGACGGAAAAGGGCTATTACAACTACCGCCTGAAAGCGTCCAACAACGAGACGATCGCCGTCAGCGGGGGGACGGGGTATTCTTCCCTCTCCGCCTGCAAGGCGGGCATCGAGAGCGTCCGCGCCAACGTCAACGCCCATATAGAGGATCAGACGCTGGCAAAGCCGGAAACGCTGACCCATCCCAAATTCGAGCTGTACAAGGACAAGGCGGGCAAGTACCGCTATCGCCTGAAAGCCGGCAACGGGGAACTCATCTGCGTCTGCGAGGACGGGTATGCGACCAAGGACGGTTGCAAGAGGGGGATTCAGAGCCTTGCCAAATGGGCGGCGGATTCGGACGTCATCCCCGAAAAGTAAGATTTGTATGAAGAGAGACCGGTTTTCCTCATGCGGGAAAGCCGGTCTTTTTACGTGCGGATTTTAAGTCGGGCGAGACGCGGATATGCGGCGCAATGCCTTGTCGGGCTTGCGTTTTGCCCTCCGTGACGGATGAGAACAAATCCGCAAAAAGGGGGAGCCTTCGGATTTTTGCCGTTGGCATAAAGGGCATCAGAGCAGCGTTTCGTATTCCGCGTACAGTTCGTCCGAGCGGTTTTTCACCTCTTCCAGACGCCTGCATTTCTCGCTGAGAAGGGAATAATCGGAAGTTACCGCCGGGTCGGCGAGCTGGGCGTTTATCTCCGCCTCTTCCGCTTCGAGCGCGGCGATTTCCTTTTCGATTTCCTTGACGCGAACCCGCCTGCGCGCGTCCGCCGTTCGTTCTTCCTTGCTGCGGTAGCCGGAATCTTTGGGAAGGACGGGAGCAGGGGAGGGACGAGCGTCCTTTTCTGCCGCCGCCGCGGCTTTCTGCGCCGCCGTGAATTCGTCGTAACTGCCCTTGAACACGGTGACGCCCCCGTCTTTGAGTTCGACGATCTTTCCCGCAAGGGCGCGGATGAAATAGCGGTCGTGCGAGACGAAGAGGACGGTGCCGTCAAATTTTTGCAGGGCGTCTTCGAGACTTTCGCGGGCGGGCAGATCGAGATGGTTGGTCGGCTCGTCCAGGACGAGAAAATTGCCCCCTTCGCATTCGAACACGGCAAGGGCGAGCTTTGCCCGCTCCCCGCCCGAGAGCATGCGCACCTTTTTGTCCATGTCGCCCGCGTCCAGCTTCGCCTGCGCGAGGATGTTGCGCACGCGGGTCTGATCCCAGCCGACGTGCCGCCCCCAAAGTTCGTACAGGACGGTGTTTTCGGGGTTCAGGTTGGCGTTTTCCTGGTCGTAAACGGCGATCTTCACATACCTGCCCCGCTTGATTGCGGGATTTTTGCCCTGCATGATCTCCTTGACGAGCGTGGATTTTCCCGTGCCGTTGTCCCCGACGAGCGCGCATTTTTCCCCGCGCGTCACCGAAAAGGAGGCGTTTTTAAGGAGCTGTTTTTCGCCCGCGTACAGGTCGAGAGAGGTCACTTCCAGCACGTTTTCGTAAGGTTTTTCCGAATAGGTGAAGAAAAAGCGGGGCGGGGCGGGCGGAAGAGAGGGCTTTTCGAGAATCTCCATCTTTTCCAGCTTTTTCACCCGGCTCTGCGCGGATTTCGCCGTGGTGGCGCGGACGAGATTTCTGTCCACGTAGTCCTGCAAATGGGCGATTTCCTCCTGCTGTTTCTCGTATTCCTTCAACTGCCGCGCCGTCTTTTCCGCCTTCAGCTGCTTGTATTTGGTGTAATTCCCCTTGAAAACGCAAAGCCGCTTGTTTTCCAGTTCGTAGATCTCGCGGACGGTCTTGTCGAGAAAATAGCGGTCGTGCGAGACGGTGAGGATGGCGCCCTTGCAGGCGTCCAGATAGTCTTCCAGCCAGAACAGCGTTTTCAGGTCGAGATGGTTGGTCGGCTCGTCGAGAATGAGGAGTTCGGGCGCTTCGAGCAGGAGGCGGCAGAGTTTCAGCCGCGTCTTTTCCCCGCCCGACATCGTGGAGATGCGCCGATCGTAGAAATCGGCGAAACCCATGCCGTTGAGGACGGTGCGGACGCGCACTTCGCAGTGATAGCTGTCCCGCGCCGCCACCCGCTTGTTCAGGGCTTCGTATCTGCCGGAGAGGGAAATGTATTCCGGCGTGCCCTCCTGCGCCCGCGAAATTTGCCCTTCCAGCGCCCGCAGCGTCTCTATCGCGCGCAGATCTTCGTCGAATACGGAGAGCATTTCGCCGTAGACGGTGTTTTCCGAATCGTAGCCGCCGTTCTGGGCGAGATAGCCGATGCGGATGCCGTTCTTTTTGAAGAGGCTGCCGCCTTCCGGTTCGAGTTCGGATAAAATCAGGCGCAGAAGGGTGGTTTTTCCTTCGCCGTTGGCGCCGATCAGTCCTACCCTGTCCCCCTCGGACAGGGTGAAGGTGATGTTTTCGAGCAGCGGGTTTCCCGCAAAGCCGAAGGAGAGGTTTTCGGCGGAGATCAGCATAAAATTCCTCCGTAAATCAGATTGAAAAAAGCGGAAAGCAAAGGGGGCTAAGAGTAAAAGGGGTTTTTTTGCGCAAACTCGGAATATGGATTACCGCAAAAAATTACAGAAGGTGCGCCGGCTGGAAGGGGAGATGGCGTCCGCTTCACCCGCCAAGGCCGCCCGACTCACCCGCGAAATCGTCCGCCTCAAAGACGCCGTGTTCCGCAAGTGGCAGCCCTGAACGGAAACGGGAGGGGCAGGGATTTGACGAAATACGTTTATCTGCCTTTCAGCCCCGCGGCGGGGCGCGGAAGGGGCGGAAAAATGCCGCGGGTCAGTAGTCCCATTCGGGGATATACTTCTCGCCCGACGAAGAGCGCTTTTGCGCGAACAGATTTCCGATGCCGAGCGCAAACGCTTCGTCCAGCACCTGCCCGTATTCGCGCGCGGTGACGGGGCGGCGGAGTTCGGGAAAGCCCGCGATGTCCCCGTAAGGAGTGTATTGGCTCATGAGACTGAGGTACGCCGTGTCCGGCATTTCCCTTTTGAACCAGCGCAGCACGGCGACGGAATCGCCGACCCCCAGCGGCATCACGAGATGCCGTACGATCAGTCCCGAAAGCATCTTGCCCTCTTCGCTCATGCGGAGGGGCTTTTTCGACATGAAGGCGATCGCCCGGCTCGCCTTTTCGAAGTAATCCGCCCGCCCCGTGTACCGCTCGGAGAGGACGGGGGAGACAAATTTCATGTCGGGGAGATAGATGTCGATATAGCCGTCGATTGCTTTGAGCGCCTCCGCCGAATCGTATCCGCCCGAGTTGTAGACGACGGGGATTTTCGGCTTATAAATCTCAAACGCCGCCACCAGGTAAGGGATGACGTGCGAAGGGGTGACGAGAGAGATGTTGTCCGCTCCCTGTTCTTCCAGCTCGCGGAAAATTTCGGCGAGCCGCGAAGGCGTCACTTCCATTCCCCTTTGGGCGCGGGAGACTTCGTAATTCTGGCAGAATACGCAGCGGAGGTTGCAGCCGCAGAAAAAGATCGTGCCGCTGCCTTTGGAAAAGGAGATGCAGGGCTCCTCGAAGGGGTGCAGATAGTATTTGGCGATTTTGGGGGCGGCGGCGCCGCAGGCGCCCGCCTTGCCCGCCGCCCGGTCGGCGCCGCAGGCGACGGGACAGAGGGTACAGCGTTCGGGCAGAACGGGGACGCCGGGGATATGCGTTTCCATAACGAGTTTATTATACCATCAAAACGCGCGCTTGGCAAGCGGAAAGGGCGGGCGGAAGGGGCTTTTTGCGGCGGTCGGCGGCAAATCCCGGCGGGAAATCGGGCTTTACGCGCGGAATGAGTTGACAAAGGCGGAAAAAGGGAGTATAATAGGAAAACCACAAGGGCGGCAAGGCAGGGCGGAGAGCGCCGGAGCCGCTTTTTTTGCGGTATTTCGCGGGCAAATCCCAGCCGCCTGCGGGACGAACTATGTTAAAAAGAGGATTTTTTACATGAAAAAGTTTTTTACCAGCGAAAGCGTCACGGAAGGGCATCCGGATAAGGTCTGCGATCAGATCTCGGACGGCATTCTCGACGCGATTTTGGCGGAGGACCCGATGGCGCGCACGGCGATCGAATGCTGCGCCGCTTACGATCAGCTCCTCATCATGGGCGAAGTGACGACGACGGCAAAAGTCGATTACGAACGGACGGCGCGGGAGATCATCCGCCGCATCGGCTACGATTTCGGCACCTTCGCCTGGGACAAGTGCCGCATTACGGTGGCGATTCACGAACAGTCCCCCGACATCGCCATGGGGGTGAATTCCTCCGTCGAAAACAAGGCGTCCGGCGCGGCAGAGGACACGCTCGGCGCGGGGGATCAGGGAATGATGTTCGGCTATGCCTGCCGCGAGACGGCGGAACTCATGCCCCTGCCCGTCATGCTCTCCCATAAGCTCGCGATGCGGCTGACCGAAGTGCGCAAGAGCGGGCTTCTCTCCTATCTCCGCCCGGACGGGAAGACGCAGGTGACGGTGGAATATGCCGACAAAAAGCCCGTGCGGGTGGACGCGGTGGTCGTCTCCTCCCAGCACAGTCCCGAAGCCTCACAGCGGCAGCTGCGCGCGGACATCGAAAAATACGTGGTGCGCGAAGTCATCCCCCCGCGCTTTCTCGACGAAAATACCAAAATTTACATCAATCCGACGGGCAGGTTCGAGATCGGCGGCCCGGAGGGGGATTCCGGTCTGACGGGACGGAAGATCATCGTGGACACCTACGGCGGCAGATGCGCGCACGGCGGCGGCGCCTTTTCGGGCAAGGATTGCACGAAAGTGGACAGGAGCGCCACCTATTTCCTGCGCTATATCGCCAAAAATCTCGTGGCGGCGGGGCTCGCCGACGAAGTGGAGTTGCAGGTCGCCTATGCGATCGGCGTCGCCAATCCCGTCTCCGTGTTCGCCGACAGCTTCGGCACGGGCAAAGTGCCGGACGACGAACTCGCCGAAATCGTGAAAAAGGAATTCGACCTCCGCCCCTACGCCATCATCCGCGCCCTCGGCCTGCGCCGTCCCGTCTATGCCGCGACGGCGGCTTACGGCCATTTCGGCAGAGAGGAGTTTCCGTGGGAAAATACCGACCGCGCGGAGTCGCTCGTCAAATACCTGCCCAAGGCTTAACCCCAAGATTTAATCTTTTTTTGAGGAAAAACCGAACGCCGTCCGCATTTTGCGGACGGCGTTTTTGGCACTTTGAAAATCCAGGTGCGCCGGAATTTTTCGGGAAGACTTGCGGATAAGGCAAAGAGTTCGGAAGGGGACATATGCGCATATATGCGGATATGAAAATGTATGTGCGGATGCGGGCGCTTGTGCATGTATCTGCCGTTCGGGTATTCTTCCGGTAACCATCGGTATCTGCGGAACGGCGTCAGTCCTCTTTCAGACGGGAATACATCTTCATGTCCCTGATTTTTCCGTTTTTCACGGCGGCGGCGCGCAGGATCCCCTCGCAGCGGAACCCCGCTTTTTCCAGCACCCGGCAGGAGGCGGCGTTGTCCGCGAACGGCTGGGCGTAAATGCGGAGAATGTCCGTACGGGAAAATATGTATTCGCAGATCTCTTTTACGGCGCGGGTCATGATTCCTTTGCCCCAGTGCCGGGAGGAGAGGTAATAGCCGAGTTCGGCGGTGCGACGGTGGATGTTGCTCCGGCGGTACGCCGCGATGCTGCCTGCCGCTTTTCCCGCTTCCGAAATCGCGAAGGCAAAGACTTCGTTTTCGTCCGCGGAGAGCATGGCGGCGATGAACTCTTCCCCGTCCTCTTTTGCGTACGGGAAGGGGATGCCGTCCCCCAGATTGTCTAAAATACGCCTGTCGGACAGGATTTCCGCCAGCGCTTCGGCGTCGTCCGGACGCCATTTTCGAAGGATGCCGCTCATTCTTTTTTCTCCGTTGCGCTCTTCAGATTTTTCAGCATTTGTCTGAGGTGCGCCTCGTTCACTTCGTCGGGGACGGCGGGATCTTTCATGAACCGTTCGCAGGGGAGCGCGGGACAGCCGCCGCAGTGTTTTTGCCCCTTTTCCCGGACGCAGCAGGCGTACACGGGACAGGCTTCCGGCCCCGCATAAGTCAGCCAGGGCGCTTTTCCCTCCGTTTTCCGGCAGCCGCCGCAGGCGGACGGGAAAGAGGGGCATTCCGCGCAGATCGTCCCGCAGGGGGAAGGAGAGGCGAATTCGTCCTTCCAAAACCACCACCTGCTTTTGGCGGGGTCGGGGTTTTCCGCATTTATCCACCAGACGAGCGCGCGGTATAAGTACAGCTGGCATCTGTCTAAGGTAAATCCGCGCAGGGCGCACTCTTCGGCGTACAATTCCTCCGCCGTTTTGCCTTTCAGCGAATCGACCGTCGTGTAACCCATCGCGAGAAGGTCCCTTTCCGTCGCCTTTCCCACGTTGGGGAGTTTTTTGAGTTCGCTCATCCGTTCTCCCCTCCCTTTTTGTCCGATTATAGCATAGATCGCCGAAAAAAGCAAGTTTTTCGCGAAATATTTCCTAAGACACCCGTTTTTGCTTGACATATGTAAACTTTTTATATAAAATGAGGTTTACATATAGAAAAAGGAGACACCCATGGAAGAGACGAAGAAAGAGGAGAGCGGAAAGGAGAAAAAGGTTGGCAAGGGGCGGAGCGCCGCCCGGGATCTCTGTTATATCGCGCTGTTTGCGGCGATCGTCGCCGTCTGCGCCTGGATATCCGTTCCCGTCGGGGACATCCCCGTCACCTTGCAGACGATGGGGGTATGTCTTGCCGCGGCGTTTCTGGGGCTGAAAAGGGGGACGGCGGCGGTGGCGGTTTACATATTGTTGGGGCTTTGCGGCGTGCCCGTGTTCGCGGGATTTACGGGGGGCGCGGCGAAACTTCTCATGCCCACGGGCGGCTACATTGTCGGATTTATCTTTACGGCGCTCGTCGTCGGCGGCGTTTCCGACGCCGTCGGCGAAAGGATAAAAAGCGCCTGGGCGCGGGCGGGGATACTGGCGGCGGCGATGGCGGTCGGCGTCGCCGTCTGTTATGCGTTCGGTACGGCGTGGTTTATGATTCTCTACAACCGCGCCGATCGCTCCGTCACGCTCGCGGGGGCGCTGATGATGTGCGTCGTCCCTTACCTGCTGCCCGATCTCGTCAAAATCATAGCCGCGTCGCTGCTTGTTTCGCGGTTGAAAAAATATATGCGGAAGGGGAATCGGCAGAGCCGGTAAAGAATGAAAAGACAAACCGACAGAGGATAAAAGAGACCGGCAGCGGACCTGCGAAAAAGGCGGCTGCCGGTATTTTTATGCGATTTTTGCCGTTTTGTATCTTCGGATACAGTTCGGATGCGCCGCCGGAATGCGCCGGCGGAAAAAATCAGACATCCAGTTCGGGCGGGACGTCGATCTGATCGGAGACGTACTTCCCGTTTTTCTTTCTCTGCCGCACGCATTCGGAGAGCAGGTATTCGATCTGACCGTTCACCGAACGGAAGTCGTCCTCCGCCCAGGCGGCGATGGCGTCGTACAGCTTGGGCGAAAGGCGCAAGGGGACTTGTTTTTTCTCCATGTCAATACAGGCTTCCCGAATTTACGACGGGTTGGGCGTCGTGATTGCCGCACAGGACGACGAGGAGGTTGGATACCATCGCCGCTTTCCGCTCTTCGTCCAGCGTCACCACGTTGTTTTCGCTCAGCCGTTCCAGCGCCATTTCCACCATGCCGACGGCGCCGTCCACGATCATTTTCCGCGCGTCGATGATCGCCGAAGCCTGCTGCCGCTGCAGCATGACCGCCGCGATTTCGGGGGCGTAGGCGAGATAGGTGATGCGCGCTTCGATGACTTCGATGCCCGCTTCGTTCACGCGGGACTGTATTTCGTCGCGGATGCGGGACGCCACCACTTCGCTCGAGCCCCGCAGGCTCCCTTCGTCCGCGATGCCGTCTCCCGTCGTGTCCACGCCCGGCGCGACGTCGTAGGGATAGATGCGCACGATGTTGCGGAGGGCGCTGTCGCATTGCAGGGAAAGGTATTCCTTGTAATTGTCCACGTTGAACACGGCCTTTGCCGTGTCCACCACCTTCCACGTCACCGCGATGCCGATCTCCACGGGATTGCCGAGGCAGTCGTTGATCTTCTGGCGGTTGTTGTTCAGGGTCATGATTTTCAGCGAAATTTTCTTGCTCGCCAGCTCCGCCGCTTCCGCCGAGCCGCCTTTTGCCGCGTCCAGAACCGCCTGCTTGACGTCTCCGCTCTGGTTGAGCTTGGTCTTTGCCGCCGGGTTGACCGCCGAGCAGAAGGGGTTGACGTAATAAAAGCCCTCTCCTTTCAGCGTTCCCGCATATTTGCCGAACAGCGTCAGCACCAGCGCTTCCTGCGGCTTTAAGATCTTCAATCCGGGCATCAGCACGAAGTCGGCAAGCATGACGACGAATCCGACGACCGCGGGCGCGATGCTGTCCGCCGCCGCGCCGACGACGATGAGCGCCACCGACAGCGCGAAGACCGCGATGATGACGAGCAGCATGAGCATGCCCCGCTTTTTCCCGCCGATGATTTTCTCTTCCATTTTTTCTTTACCTCCCGTCACCGCTCTGTTGTAATCTCGGTGACATCATAATAATATCATATTGATTTTTGTTTGTCAAGAGAAATCTACAAAAAAATCCGCCCTTTTTTCGGGAAAGGGCGAAAAGCGGAAATCAGGATTCAAGAAATGTGAATTATGAAGTGGGTGGGGACGAAACCCGGCTTCCCGCCTCCTTCTATGGGGAGGGGGACGGCGGAATGTCTCTGCCTGCCTCTTTTATGTTAAGGGGGAGGTGTCCCCACTCCATTCCTCCCCTTATGGTAAGAAGCGTCGCCTAACCTTCCTGCCTCCCCTTATGGTAAGGGGAGGTGGCACGAAGCGCCGGAGGGGATAAGGAGTTCGGTAAATGAACAGACAATCCCTCAGTCAGCTATGCTGACAGTTCCCTTTGCACAAGGGAGCCATAGTTGTGGGTTGGCTTACGCCGCCTCTTTTTGCGCAAGGGAGCCATGGCGTGAGGGATGTGCTGTCACCCTTTGCGCAAGGAAGCCAGGGAAAGCAGGGAAACGGCGAGCGCCGCGCACAGGGAGACGCGGGTGGGGTATTTTTCTTTGACGCTTTCGGACAGGCGGTCGGGATATACCCCCACGCCCGCGATGCAGCCGCGGATGCCGTCGGGGTCGGAGAGGCATTCGACGAGCATGCCGCACAGCTTTTTCCCGTCCGAAAAGATTTCGTTTTCGCGGAGGGCGCCGCCGAGAACGGCGGAGACGGCGGCGTAGATTTTTGCCGCCAGCGCGCCTTGTTCTTCACGGGCGTCCGGAAAGAAGAGCAGGGACATATACACCCCGCCCTCTTCGGAGGGGAAGGTCCTGCCCTTCCGCGCCCTGCCCGCCGTCTGGCGTTCGGCAAGGATGAGGGAAGGGGAGGTCTCCCCCTCGGCGAGAAGGCGCTCCGCATAGGCGTTTGTGGAGGGCAGGGATTTGACGACGGAAACTTTGACGCCGGAAAATCCCGCCGCCGAAAGCAGCCGGGAAAGTTCCCCTTCGTCCGCCACGTCGGAGGGGAGGAGGCGGTAGCCCGCCTTGGGGGTCCCTTCGATCTTATACCCCTCTTCGCGCAGGGCGGAGACGGCTTTCCAGACGGCGGCGCGGGTGACGGAAAAGCCGTCGGCGAGCGCCTGACCGGAGAGGGTTTTCCCCGATTGGAGTTGTTTGAGGATATTCGTTTTCAGGCTCATGGTGTACGCCCATTATAAACCAAAAAGGGGCAAATGTCAAGAAAGGAGTGAAAAAGACAGAATTTTTCCCGAAAAGGGCGCGAAAACGCTTTGATTTTTTCCCCAAATATTGTAAAATAGAAGGAGCGCAATATATAGGGCGCGAAGAGCCCGGGCGCGGGCTTTTCCGGAACGGGAGAAGCGGGCGGCGGACGAAAATAACCAACGGAGTTTTGTTTTCAATGGGATTGATCAGTTATTTGATGGGCAGCGACGGCAGAAAGAGCCTGAAAAAACTCGGCAAAATCGCGGATAAGGTGGAGGCGCTCGACAGCAAGTACGCCGCGATGGACGACGAAACCCTGAAAGGGCAGACGGCGGTTTTCAAAGACCGGCTCGCCAAGGGGGAGACGACGGACGACATTCTGCCCGACGCCTTTGCGGCGCTCCGGGAAGCGGCGTGGCGGATTCTGGGCATGAAGCATTTCCGGGTGCAGATCATCGGCGGCATCTGCCTGCACCAGGGGCGCATCGCCGAGATGAAGACGGGCGAAGGCAAGACGCTCGTCGCCACCCTTCCCGCCTACCTCAACGCGCTCACGGGCAAGAGCGTGCACATCGTCACAGTCAACGACTATCTCGCCCGCCGCGACGCGGAATGGATGGGCAAGGTGCACAAGTTCATGGGTCTGACGGTGGGCGTCATCGCGCCGGGCATGGACGACGACGCCAAGCGGGAAGCGTACAAATGCGACATCGTGTACGGCACCAACAACGAATTCGGCTTCGACTACCTCCGCGACAACCTCAAAACGGATTTGAAGCGCATGGTGCAGCGGGATCTGACCTTCGCGATCGTGGACGAAGTGGACTCCATCCTCATCGACGAAGCGAGAACGCCGCTCATCATTTCGGGCAAGGGGGAGAAGTCCTCCGACCTGTACGTGCAGGTGGACAGATTCGTGCGCACTCTTTCGGGCGGGTTCGACGACGAACTCAAAGAGGAAGAGGACGCGGAATTCGCGCGCAAGCGGGAGGAACGCCGGGAGAACAAGAAGAACAAAAAGAAGAAGGAAGTTCTTCCCGAAACCGCGGACGAAGAGGAGGAAGAGGAAGAAGCGGTCGATTTCACCAGGATGACGCTCGCCGAACAGGCGAATTACGAAGCGGAGCAGGAGGAAAAGCGCGCCGCCGCGGCGGCAGCGGCGCCCGAAGGGAAGAAGGCGCTCGCCGCCTCCCGCGACTGGGACTATATCATCAACCGCAAGGACAAGACGGTGGAGCTCACCGATTCGGGCGCGCGCAAGGCGGAAAAATTCTTCCGCATCGACAACATCGCCGAGATCGAGCACGCCGACCTCAATCACCACATCCAGCAGGCGCTGAAAGCGCATAAGCTGTTCAAGCGGGACGAGGACTACATCGTCAACGACGGCGAAGTCATCATCGTCGACGAATTCACGGGCAGACTCATGATCGGGCGCCGGTACTCGGACGGTCTGCACCAGGCGATCGAAGCGAAGGAAGGGGTGGAAGTCAGAAGCGAAAACAAGACGTACGCCACCATCACCTTCCAGAACTACTTCCGCCTGTACGCCAAGCTGTCGGGCATGACGGGTACTGCCAAGACGGAAGAGGCGGAATTCCGCACCATCTACTCCCTGGACGTCATCGAAATTCCGACCAACAAGCCCATCAAGCGGGTGGACCTCCCCGATCGGGTGTATTCGACGATCGACGGCAAAAAGCGGGCGATCATCAACGAGATCGTCGAGCGGCACGAGAGCGGCCAGCCCATTCTCGTGGGCACCGCGTCGGTGGATAAGTCGGAGGAAATTTCCCGGCTGCTCAGAAAGAACGGCATCAAGCACAACATCCTCAACGCGAAGAACCACGAGCGCGAAGCGGAGATCGTCGCGCAGGCGGGCAGATTCGGGGCGGTGACCATCGCCACCAACATGGCGGGGCGCGGCACGGACATCCTCTTGGGCGGCAACCCCGAATATCTCGCCAAGAAGCGGCTGCGCGAAGAGGGCGCGGAGCGGGAAGTCATCGATCTGGCGACGAGCATGTATATCCAGGACATCGACGACAAGACCAGAGAGGTGCGCGAGCGGTATAAGAAACTCTACGACTATTACAAGGCGGAGACGGACAAGGAAAAGGAACAGGTCATCGCGGTGGGCGGCCTCTGCATCATCGGCACCGAGCGGCACGAATCGCGGCGCATCGACAACCAGCTGCGCGGCCGTGCCGGCCGTCAGGGGGACGTGGGCATGTCCGTGTTCTTCCTCTCCCTCGAAGACGAACTCGTCATGCGGTTCGGCGGCGAGCGCATGAAGTCCCTCTACAACCTCTTCAAGATCGACGAAGATACCTGTCTGGAATCCAAGATGCTCTCGCACGGCATCGAGAACGCGCAGAAGAACATCGAAGGCAGGAACTTCGGCATCCGCAAAAACGTCCTCCAATACGACGACGTCATGAACACCCAGCGCAAGGTGATGTACGAAGAGCGCCTCAACGTCCTTAAAGGTGCGGACGTGCACGAACAGGTGCTCAAATATATCCCCGACTACGTCGAAGAGGTGGTGCGTGCGGCGGTCAACGTGGACGACATGCCCGAACTCTGGAACGAGACGGAACTCAACGCCGCGCTCGAAGCCAAGCTGCTGCCCGAAGGGACGGGTTACGTCACGCGCGAGAAACTCACCAAGTGGGACTATCCTCTCGCCATCCGCAAGATCACGAATAAGACGGTCAAGGAATACGAGAAGAAGATCGAGGACATCAAGGCGAACACGGGCATCGACTTCCACGACGTGGAGCGCCGCGTCCTCCTCATGAACGTGGACAGGAACTGGATCGACCACATCGACGCCATGGATCAGCTCCGCAAGGGCATCGGGCTTCGCGCCTACGGGCAGGTCGACCCCGTCATTTCCTATAAGAAAGAGGGCTTCGAGATGTTCGACGAGATGATCGAGCGCATCCAGCGCACGACCATTTCCGTCCTCCTCAAAGTCAAGGTGGAGGTGCGTCCCGCGCCCCAGCCCGTCCGCCGTCAGATGCCCGATCAGAGCATGGGCGCAAACGGCGCGTCCGAAAGCGGCGGGAACGGCGCCGCAAACGGCAACGGCGCGCAGACTTCGGGCGGCATGTCCCCCGTTCCCCATCCCCTCCGCAGACCCCTCCGCCGTCAGATGCCCGAGCCGCTGACCAATATGCGCTCGTACAAAGAGGCGATGGCAAGGCGGGAGGAACAGCTGAAAGCCGCCGCGGCAAAGCAGGCGGAAGCGGAGGCGAAGGCATCCGAACAGGAACAGACCCAAGAGGAACGGGGAGCCGGTGAGGAATCCGGGGATAAATAAGCCCGGGAGAAAATGAGACAAACGGGAGAGTTATGTTCAAGGCAGACGATTACAGACTGAAAATACAGGGCATGCGTTCGGTGCTGGACGAAGCGGGCTATGCGCTCGATCTCGACAACCAGCGGACGCGGCTCGCCGAACTCAAAAAGGAACAGGAACAGCCGGACGTGTGGCAGGATCTCGAAAAGTCGGCGAAGATCGGGCGGGAGATCTCCCATATCGAAAATAAGATCGACGCCTACGAGAAGGGCGAGACGGCGCTCAAAGACGCGGGGGAGGTGATCGACCTCATCGAAGAGACGGGGGACGAAAGTCTCATTCCCGAGCTGGACAACATGCTGCAAAAGGCGGACAAGGACATCGAAGACATGCGCATCCGCGCCCTCCTGAAAGGGCCGTACGATTCGCACAACGCCCTTCTGGCGCTGCACGCGGGCGCGGGCGGCACGGAGGCGTGCGATTGGTGCGCGATGCTCTACCGCATGTACACCCGCTATTGCGAAAAGATGGGCTTCAAGGTGTTCGAACTCGACCGCGAACCGGGCGAAGAGGCGGGCATCAAGAGCGTGGATTTCCGCGTGGAAGGGGAAAACGCCTACGGCTATCTGAAGGCGGAAATGGGGGTGCACCGCCTGGTGCGCATCTCTCCCTTCGACGCCAACAAGCGCCGCCATACCTCCTTCTGTTCCCTCGAAGTCATGCCCGAAGTGGAGGACGACAACGAAGTGGAGATCAAGGACGACGACATCCGCATCGACATCTACCATTCGGGCGGCGCGGGCGGACAGAACGTCAACAAGGTCGCTTCGGCGGTGCGCATCACCCACTATCCCACGGGCATCGTCGTGCAGTGCCAGAACGAGCGCTCCCAGCTTCAAAATAAGGAAATGTGCTTCAAGATGCTGCGCTCCAAGCTGCTCGAAAAGAAGATAGAGGAGCGGCAGGCGGAAGCGGACGCGATGAAGGGGGACGTGAAGAAGATCGAATGGGGCTCCCAGATCCGCTCCTATGTGTTCTGCCCGTACACGATGGCGAAAGACCACCGAACGGGCTACGAAAAGGGAGATATCCAGGCGGTGATGGACGGGGACATCCAGGGATTCATCATCGACTATCTGAAAAAGACCTGAGCCGCATTTTTTCAGCTCCCTTTTCGGGGGCGCGTTAAAAGGCGCGTACATTGCCCTGTCGGCAGAAAAAGGACGGGGCAGGGTTGAGACGAAGGAGAAAAAAGGCTTTCGGTTGTGCCCGGAAGCCGTTTTTTCGAGAGGACGGAGAAAAAGTATGTATCTTCCCTATTTGCCCGAAACGCCCGAGCGGCGGGAACCCGTCGTTCTGGGAATCGAATCCTCCTGCGACGAAACGGCGGCAGCCGTCGTGCGCGGCAGGCATATTTTGTCGGACGAGATCGCGTCGTCCGCGGACACCCAGTCCCTGTTCGGAGGGGTAGTGCCCGAAATCGCGTCGCGCGCGCATACCGAAGCGATCTCCGCCGTCGTCCGCCGCGCCGTCGGAAAGTCGGGCGTGGGGTTCGACGGCATCGACGCCGTCGCCGTCACTTACGGGGCGGGGCTTTTGGGGGCGCTGCTCGTCGGGGTGTCCTTTGCCAAGGCGCTCGCCTATGCTTTGAACAAACCGCTGATCGCGGTCGATCACATCCGCGGGCATCTCGCGGCGGCATATACCTGCGCGCCCGATTTGGAGCCTCCCTTCGTCACCCTGCTCGCCAGCGGCGGGCATACGGCGGTGCTGTACGCCGAGACGGAGGGGAAGTTCGAAATTCTCGGCGCGACGCTGGACGACGCGGCGGGGGAGGCGTTCGACAAGGTGGCGCGGGTGCTGGGTCTGAAATATCCGGGCGGGCCGAATATCGAAAAATGTATCCGCGAAGGGGACGGGAAACCCGTCGTCCCCATGCCCAAGATGCTGAAAGGGGGCGGGGGATACAATTTCTCGTACAGCGGACTGAAAACGGCGGTCATCAATTACTGCCATACCATGGAACAGAAGGGGCTGCCCTATTCCAAAGCGGACGTGGCGGCGTCCTTCCAGTGCGCCGCGGTGGACGTACTCGTGGAAAAGACGATGGCGGCGGCAAGGGCGCAGGGGGTAAAGACGGTGACGGCAGGCGGCGGCGTCGCCGCAAATTCCTATCTTCGGGAAAGGCTCTCTTCCGAGTGCCGCCGGGCGGGGCTGCGCCTGGTGCTGCCCGAGAAACGGCTCTGCACGGACAACGCGGCGATGATCGCCGCCGAAGGCGCCGTGCAGTATCGGCTGGGCAATTTCGCAAAGCTCGACCTCAACGCCAAAGCCTCCATCCCGCTGTCGGCGACGCTGGGCGGCGCGGGCAGGGCGTAAATAAGGAAAAGTTATGGATATAAAGGAAATTCTTCTCGACGCGCTTCTGGACACCTTGAAACTTCTGCCCTGGCTGATCGTCATCTATATCGTCATCGAACTCATCGAACATAAGACCAGACTGACCGGTCCCAACAACCGCCTGAACGGACGGCTGGGGCCCCTGATCGGCGCGGCGACGGGGCTGATTCCCCAATGCGGCTTTTCGGTGATGGCGGCGAAGCTGTTCGAACAGAAGTACATCACCGTGGGGACGCTGCTCGCGATCTTTCTCGCCACCAGCGACGAAGCGTTTATCATCCTGCTCTCCTCCGGGCAGGGCGCCGTGTGGCTGCTCCCCCTCATCGTCCTGAAAATCTTCGTGGGCGTCGCCGCGGGCTATGCCGCGGACGGACTTCTCAAAGCCTTCAAAAAATCGTACGTCCGGGTCTCTCAGATCTCTTCCGACGGGAAAGGACATACCCATGTATGCGACCACGGCGATCATGACGGCGATTGCGGCGGGGAGGAAGGCGCGCACGATACGCACGAGACGCGGGAGATTTTTCTGCGCAAGGCGGAGGAGCAGGAGTTCGAATGCACTTCCTGCGGACGGGTGCACGACGAAAAGAGGCCGGTGATGACCTATTTCGTGGCGCCCCTTCTGCACGCGCTGAAAGTGGCGGCGTTCATTCTCGCCGTCAACGTGATTTTGGGGCTCGTCATCGGCTGGGTGACGGAGGAAAGGTTTATCCGCTTCATGGAGCGGGGTCTGTTCGTGCAGCCGCTCATCACCTCCCTCATCGGGCTTATTCCCAACTGCGCCTCTTCCGTCGTCGTCACCGAGTGCTTTTTGCAGGGCGGAATCTCCTTCGGCTCGTGCGCGGCGGGGCTGTGCGCCAACGCGGGCATGGGCTTTGTCGTCCTCCTGAAAAACACGAAGAAGTGGAAGCGCAATCTCGTCCTCATCGGCGTCTGCTATCTCATTTCCGTGCTGGTGGGGATCGCGGTCAACGCGGTATTTCCCGCTGCGGCGGTGTAAAAGGCGACAAAACGGGCGAACGGTAAATATAAATGCAATCGTCCGGAATTGTCCGGAACTTCCTTCCCGCCCTGCGGGCGGGATATAAAGTATGAGGGATACGATCATGAAAAAATCTTTTTGGAGCCCCTTTCTCTCCGCTCTGACGCCGTACACGGCGGGCGAACAGCCGCAGGACAGGCGGTACGTCAAACTCAACACCAACGAAAATCCCTATCCGCCGTCGCCGAAGGTCAAAGAGGCGCTCGCCGCCTTTTCCGTCGATCGGCTGCGCCTGTACCCTTCGCCCGACGCCGACCTTCTGCGGGACGCGATCGCGGAAGCGGAGGGGGTGAGCCGGGAAAACGTCTTTTGCGGCAACGGCAGCGACGAAGTGCTCGCCCTCTGCGTTCCCGCCTTCTTCAAGGGGGGCAGGGGAGCGGCGTTCGCCGATATTACCTATTCTTTCTACCCCGTTTTCTGCGATTTTTTCTCGGTGTCCTATACGCAGGTGCCGCTGAAAGAGGATTACACGATGGACCTTGCGGGCCTTGGAAAAGCGGACGCGGACGGGGTCTTTTTCACCAACCCCAACGCCCCCACGGGCATCGGCGTGGGGCTGGAAGAGACGGAAAAATTCGTCGCGGAAAATCCCGGAAAACTCATCGTCGCCGACGAGGCGTACATGGGCTTTTTCGGGCAGAGCGCCCTGCCGCTCACGAAAAAATATCCCAATCTGCTCGTCGTCAAGACCTTTTCCAAATACTACGCGCTCGCGGGTATCCGCTGCGGCTATGCCGTGGGGAATGAGGCGCTCATCCGCGGGCTGTTCGCGGCGAAGGACTGCTTCAACTCCTATCCCGTGGACGCACTCTGCCAGGCGGTGTGCGCGGCGGCGGTGGGGGACAAGGCGTATTACGCCGCGGCGGCGGAAAAGGTGAAGTCGGAACGGTCGCGCCTGCGCGCGGAGCTTGTCAGGCTCGGCTTTTTCGTGCCCGAAAGCGCCTCCAATTTCCTGTTTGCGGGGCATGAAAAGGGCGGGGAATTTATCTATCGCGGCCTGAAAGAGCGGGGGGTGCTGGTGCGCTTCTGGAATACGGAAAAGCTGAAAAAATTCTGCCGCATCACGGTGGGCGCGCCCGAAGAAAACGACGCGCTGCTTTCCGCTTTGCGGGAGATGCTCTGACGAAAGGCAAAGCGCGGGGAGGGTATGGCAAAAAATTTTTTCGGGCACGAGATCGCGCGGACGGACGCAAAGGCGCTTCCCGATCTCCTCAAAGCCCGCTTCCCGATGGGGAACTTTCTCGTTCTCACCGATGAAGAGAGCGCGGCGGTCTTCGAGCCGCTGCTGAAAAGGCTGCCCAAAAAGCTGTTTGCCGTATGGCGGGAAGGGGACGACCTCCTTCCCCTGTTTTCCGAACCGGACAAAATCACCTGCGCCGTCGGCGTCGGCGGGGGGATCCCCGCCGCGCGGTATTTCGCCGCGGTGCGCTCCCTGCCCTGCGCCGCCGTCTGCCCGTCCTTTGCGCCCTGCGGCGCGGGCGGAGGGGAAATTTGCGCGACGGTCGCCGGGGAAAAGACCCACTTTCCCGTCCCTCTGCCAAATCTTATCGCCTTCTGCGAACCCGCGGACGGGCGGGGCTTGGAGGAAGGGCGCGCCTTTCTCTCCCTCTGCGCCGTCCAAACCTTTGCCTTTTCCGCCTGCCGCAGGCTGGGCGTCGGGGAAGAGGAAAAGGGCGGGGAGGGAGAAAAGGGGAAAAGCGGAGAAAAAGGGGAGGAACTGTTTCCCCTTTTCCGCGCGGCGGCGGATTGCAGGGGTACGGAGGGCGAAACCCTCTTTTCCGCCCTTCTGACGGCAGAATACTGCCTGTCCCGCGGGTCGGGCGGCGAAGCGTTCGCCCTTGCCCGCCTGGTAAAAAAATACGCCCGCCTTTCCCGCGCGGACACGTTTCTGTCCTGCGCCCGCGCGTTTGCCGGGCTTTGCGCCCTCTTTTTCGGGAGCGGATTTCTTCGCTTCGGAAAGGCCGATTACAATGCCCGCAGGAAGGAGGCGGAGCGGCTTTTTCCGGAAGAGGGGATACCGGCGCCCGAAGTCCCGACGCAAGTGCGGCTTTTATCGCTCGCCGCCGCTTTCGAGGAAAACCGCGCGGCGCTTTTTGCGGAAATTTCCGCGCTCGTCAAAACCCTGCCCCCCTGTCCGGAGGAAAAAATCCGCAAGGCGGGCGGCATCCTGCGCTTTCTCCCCGAACTGTACGGCGGGGGGATTTCGGCGCTGATGCGGGATTTCGGACTGCTCTGACGGGCGGCGCGGGCGCTTCGGCAAATCGGCAAAGACAAAAGAATGAGGAAAAGACCATGATCACACCCGAACGGCTCATCCAAAAAACAAAGGTATTTCTGCTCGATCTGGACGGCACCCTCTATCTCGGCGAAACCCCCATCGGGCGGGTGCAGGAGACGCTGGCGCTTCTGCGCGCGGCGGGCAAAAAGCTCGTGTACTGCACCAACAATTCCTCCAAGACCCCTTCGGAATACGTCCGCAAACTGGAAAAAATCGGACTTTGGGGGGAGGGGGACATGGTGTATACCTCCGGGATCGCCGCGGCGGAATATCTCAAAAAATACCGCCCGAAGGAAAGGGTGTACGCGCTGGCGACGGACGAAGTGAAAGCCGATCTCGCGGCGCGCGGCGTGCCGCTCGACGAAGAGAATCCCGACGTCTGCCTGCTCGCCTACGACACTTCGCTCACCTTCGCGAAGATGAAGAAATTCAACGAGTTTCTCTGCGCGGGGAAATTTTACGCCGCGACCCATCCGGACGCCGTATGTCCCGCCCTGCCCTGCCCCATGCCCGACGTCGGCTCCTTTATCGAGATGTTCCGCGTCTCTTCGGGGCGCACGCCGGACGTCGTCTGCGGAAAGCCCTGTCCCGTGATGGGGGAGGGGCTGGAATCCCTTCTCGGCGTGGAAAAAGGGGAGGTGGCGATGGTCGGGGATCGGCTGCATACCGATATACGCTTTGCAAATTGCAGCGGTTTCACCGCCGTTCTGGTGCTTTCGGGGGAGACGACGGCGGAGATGGCGGCGGCGTCCGCCGACCGCCCCGACATCGTTTTGAAGGCGTTCGACGACCTTCTGCCCCTGCTCGCGGCGGAAAATTCGGCAAAAAGCGTTTGAAAACCCGCCCTTTTGCGGTACATATATAGTAGACAGGAGGATTACGCATGAAGGAAGTAAACGTTATAGGCCTTGCGGACGGCAGGCTGGAAATTGCGCTTACGGGCGAGATCGATTCGGGATCGGCGGACGAATTTTACGCCGTCGTGTCCGACGCCTATCGGCATACGCCGGGGGACATCGCCTTCGATTGCACGGGGCTGGAATTTATCGACAGTACAACCCTGGGTACGTTTGTTAAGATATTGAAGCTCGTAAAGACGGACGGGCATTCGCTGCGGCTGACGGGGTTGCAGCCGCGGATCAAAAAGCTGTTTCTCATCTGCTCTTTGGACACCATCATGGGGATCGATTGAAAAATATGGATAAATTTACTGTTTGTTTGCCCTTATCCAACGAATATCTGACGACGGTTCGCCTGACGACGGGCGGCATCTGCGCTTTGGCGGAATTCGACGTGGACGCCGCGGAGGATTTCAAAGTCTGCGTCACCGAAAGCCTGCTCATCTTAAAGCGCAACGGCTTCGGCGCCGCGAAGATCGAATTCGGAGTCGGCGAGACGCTCTCCTGTGCCGTTTTCGGTCAGGGCGAGCGCGGCGAAGCGGAAGGAGGACCGGACGCGGAGATCTCCTATGCCCTTCTGGACGCGCTGCTCGGAAACGCGGAATTTTCGCGGGACGGGGACGGCGTCGTGTGCGGGATCTCGTTCGGGGCATAAGCCCGGGGAAAAAGGAACTGTTATTCATGGCGGAAGAAAATGTAAACGAACTGTTCCGGCGGTACAGGGAGACGGGCGACAAGGCGATCCGCAACAAGATCGCGGAAAAGTACCTGTACATAGCCGATATTCTCGCGAAGAAATTCGTGGGGCGGGGGGTGGAATACGACGACCTGAAACAGGTCGCCTCCCTCGCGCTGCTCAAGGGGATCGACCGTTTCGATCCCGATCTCGGCATGCAGTTTACCACCTTTATCACGCCGACCATCACGGGCGAGATCAAAAACTATTTCCGGGATAAGTCCCGTCTCGTCAAGCTGCCCCGCAAGCTGGGGGAGATCAGCGCGGCGGTCAGAACCTTTTCGGCGGAGTACGAAGGCAAAAACGGCGTCAAGCCGAGCATCCGCGAAATCGCCGAAAGCCTGAAACTGTCCGACGAAGAGGTGGTGCGCGCGCTCGAAGTCGGCGGGACGATTTCTCTGGACGGCGCCGCGGGTACGGCGGACGACGAGTCGGAAAGGTCGCTGTATGCGGTTCTGCCCGACAACGACGACCGCTACGAGCGGTTTGAGACCAAAGACGCCATCCGTTCGGCGATGAAGGATCTTTCCGATACGGAAAAGGCGCTCGTCAAATACCGGTATGTGGACGAACTGTCGCAGAGCGAAACGGCAAAGCGGCTGGGCGTTTCGCAGATGTTCGTGTCGAGAATGGAGCGAAAACTTTTGGCGAAGCTGCGCGAAAACCTGAAAGATTCGGTGTGACGCGGGCTTCAAAGGAGCGTGGAATGTTTTTCGAAGTCAAAAATTTTCAGGCGCTCCGCAAGGCGATGGAGGAGCTTTCCGAGTATCTGGAGGAGAGCGACGTGCCCGAGGAGGAGGTGTTCGACAGCAAGCTGGTGGTCAGCGAGCTGGTCGGCAACGTCCTGCGGCATTCGGACGGCGTGGCGTCGCTCGAAGGGGAGGTGCGCGGCAATTTCATCGAAATCAAAGTGCGTTCTTCCGTCTGTTTCTGTCCGCCCGAGAAAAGCTGCTGCCCCGACGTCATGGCAGAGGGGGGCAGGGGGCTTTTCATCGTGGACAGCGTCTGCACCGAGCGCTCGTTTACGGAGGACGGCGGCATACGCGTGCGCATCGAAATCGCGGGCAGGGCGTCGATTCCGGACGACGAAGAAGAAAAATAGCGCAGCGGAATGGCAAAGGGATAATATAAAGTGAATAGCAAGGTGAACGGCTTCCCTACGGGAGCCGTTTTTTCGGCTTTATTTGTTTTATTGGGCGAAACGCGTATCTACTGCGCAATACATTGTCGGGCTTGCGTTTTGCCTTGGTCACTTACGTTTGAGTAAGCTCCCTGCGGCAAATCCGCGCCCTTCGCGTCTTGCTTGTATCTATGCGTTTTAACGGTTTATGGATTCGCTCGGGACGGGCGAAACGCGTATATACTGCGCAATACATTGTCGGGCTTGCGTTTTTGCTTGGCTCTAATACGTCTAAGTAAACTCGCGGCGCAAAATCCGCGCCCTTCGCGTATTGCTTGTATCTCCGCGTTTTGACGTGACCGGATTCGCACGGAACGAGTGAAACGCGTATATACAGCGCAATACTTTGTCGGGTTTGCGTTTTTGCTTGGCTCTAATACGTCTAAGTA
>DVGN01000014.1 GCA_018712725.1 Candidatus Scatosoma pullicola | reverse complement strand
CTGTTTCTGCCCGCCCGAAAGGGTATTCGGCTTGCGGGCGGCAAACTCTTCCAGATCCACGCTTTTAAGGATTTCGGCGATCTTCTGCGGATCCCGCTTTTTGTTCTGCAATTCCAGCGCCAGCGCGATGTTGTCCTCCACGGAAAATTCGTTGAGGATGTTGTACTCCTGAAAGACGAATCCGACAAAGGTATTGCGGTAGCTGTCGAAATCGGCTGCCGAAAATTCGGCGCTGCTCCGCCCCATGATCACGATTTCGCCCGAATCGGGTTTGTCCAGCCCGCCGCACAGATTGAGAAAGGTGGATTTTCCGCTTCCGCTCTTTCCCAAAAGAAACACCAGACCCGTCTCGGGGAAAACGGCAGACACGTCGTCCAACGCTTTCGTCTCCGCCCCCTTTTTGCCCCTGTACGTCTTGCAAAGGTGCCTTACCTCTAACATGATCCCTCCTCGTTATCCCGTTCCCTTTACACCCGTTCGCGGAATACCCCTTTACATGATTATCAGTATTGTATCACTCCCGTCCCCAAAAGTCAACAGCCTGACGGAAATTTCTCCGGTTTCCGCACAAAAAGAAAAAATGAACCGGGCAGGGGAGAGACGAACGCGCAAACACGCAAAAGGGGCGGCGGCATAATCATATGCCGCCGCCCCTGTAAATGTTCCGGAACAAGGGCGCAACCGCCCCGCGGGATCACAGATTCTTTTCGACGAAAGCCGCAAGCGCCGCTTCGGGCACAAAGCCGAGATTTGCCGCCGCGGGCTTCCCGTCCCTGAACAGGATGATGTCGGGAATGGACGAAATGCCGTACTTGCGCGCGGCGGCTTCGTTTTCGTCCACGTCCACTTTGACGAATACCGCCTTGTCCGCAAACTTCTCACTCACCGCCTCAAACACGGGCGCGAGCATGCGGCAGGGACCGCACCAGGTAGCCCAGAAATCGCAGACGACGGGCTTGTCCCCTTTGATGAGTTCTTCCAATTCTTCGGATGTAACGTGTTTTACCATAATTTTCTCCTTTTGTCCCCGCTCGGCGGCGGACATTTCTTTATTTGCATACGGACAACGGCAGGTTGTCTCATTTTGCGGAAAAATATTCCGCGGCTTTTGCAAACGGCACTTTCTCCGACGTGGAATCCGCCATGCGCTTGACGTTCATCTCGCCCGCCGCCAGCTCGTTGCCGCCGATGACGGCGACGTATTCCGCGCCGATCTTGTCCGCGTACTTGAACTGCGCTTTGACCGAACGCTCCATGTGATCGGTCTCCGCCGAAATCCCCGCCGCGCGCAGCTCCTGCGCCAGCACGAACGCCTTTTTGCGGCATTCGCCGTCCAATCCCGCCAGATACACCTTGGGGCCCTTCGGCGGGGGCAGGGGCGCTCCCGAAGCCTCCATCACGATCAGCAGCCGTTCCAGCCCCGCCGCAAACCCCACCGCGGGCGTGGGCGCCCCGCCGATCTCTTCGATCAGACCGTCATACCGCCCGCCGCCGCACACGGTACCCTGCGCGCCGATGTCGTCGGAGACGAACTCGAACACCGTGCGGGTGTAGTAGTCCAGCCCGCGCACGATGCGCGGATCGACGGAATATTCGATGCCCGCGAGGTCGAGATACCCTTTCAGCGCCTCAAAATGGGCTTTGCATTCGGGGCAGAGATAATCTAAAATGACGGGCGCATCCCGATTGATCTTCCGGCACCCCTCTTCCTTACAGTCTAAAAGGCGCAGGGGATTTTTTTCGTAGCGGCTGCGGCAGTCGGCGCACAATTCGCCCAGACGGGGCGCGAAATACTCTTTCAGCGCCCTGTTGTACTCCGCGCGGCACTTGGGACAGCCGATGGAATTGACGTGAAGTTTCACGTGTAACCCCAATTTCTTCAAAAGGGCGTCGGCGAGCGCGATGACTTCGGCGTCCGCGTCCGCGCCTTTCGCGCCGAACACCTCCACGCCGAACTGATGAAATTCGCGCAATCTGCCCGCCTGCGGGCGCTCGTAGCGGAACGCAGGAGTGATGTAGTACATCTTGACGGGCTGCGCTCCCCCCGCAAGGCCGTTTTCGATGTACGCGCGCGCGGCGCCCGCCGTCCCCTCCGGTTTCAGGGTGATGGAACGATCCCCCTTGTCGCGGAAGGTGTACATCTCCTTGGTGACGATGTCGGTGGTGTCGCCGACGCCGCGGGAAAAGAGTTCGGTGTGTTCGAAGGTGGGGGTGCGCAGCTCTTTCAGACCGTACAGCGCCGCCACCTCCCGCGCCGCGTTCTCCACATACTGCCACTTGTAAGAATCTGCGGGCAGAACGTCCTTGGTGCCCTTGGGAATGGAAATCATAAAATAGCCTCTTTATAAAAATCGATTTGTTTTCGCGCCCTTTTCGCGGGAAAACGGCGCGGGAATCTGCGGAAAAAATTTCGCCCCACACTACTATGGCTTTCTTGTGCAAAGAGGGAATACCAACCAAGCAGCCCCCTTGTGCAAAGGGGGGAAGTGGAAGGGGGGATTGTCCTCCCGGTTTCCGAGTTGCTCTATCGAAATCCGGCTTTCTTATCCCCTCCGTCACTTTGTGACACCTCCCCTTTCCAAAAGGGGAGGCATAGAGGGGTCGCGCCGCCCCGCACCCCAACCATGGCTCCCTTGTGCAAAGGGAGCTGTCAGCCAACGGCTGACTGAGGGATTGTCTGTTCGGCTTCCGAACTTCTTATCCCCTCCGTCTCGCTCCGCTCGACACCTCCCCATACATCTCCGTTTCGTTAAATTTTTTCGAAGAAAAAAATTTAACGAGGGGGCTGCGGAAAGATTATACAGGACTCCTACCTTCGACACGCCGTGCGGCTGACTGCCGGTTTATCTCTCGCGGCATTGCCGCTCGTTTTACCTTGTTTCCGTTTTTACAAGGGCAAAAAGGACATAACAAGTGACGCCCTTTTTGCGGATTGATTTCCGGCGTTTCGATTTACTTTATCGAAAGCCGACTGTCTTATCCCCTCCGTCTCGCTCCGCTCGACACCTCCCCTTACCATAAGGGGAGGCAGGAAGAGAGGGCAAAAACGCAAGCCCGACAATGTATTGCGCTGTATATACGCGTTTCGCCCGTTATAAAACGTACTTCTTCAAATCGCGGTCGCCGGTCAACTTATTCAGATGCTCCTCCACATACTGCCCGTTGATGGTCAGCTCGACGGTGGGATAATCGCCGCCGCCCGCGTTGAAGGAGATGTCCTCCAAAAGGTATTCCATGATGGTATGCAGCCGGCGGGCGCCGATGTCTTCGCTGGTGGCGTTGAGGTCGACGGAGATCTCCGCGATCCGCTCGATCGCGTCGGGCGTGAAGTGCAGATCGATGTTGTCCACGCCGAGCAGCTGGGCATATTGGAAGGTGAGGGAATTTTCCGTCTCAGTCAGGATGCGCACGAAATCCTCTTTTTTGAGGCTGTGCAGTTCGACGGACACGGGGAAGCGCCCCTGCAATTCGGGGATGAGGTCCTCGATGGAGGAGACGTGGAAAGCGCCCGCGGCGATAAACAGGATGAAATCCGTCTTGACCGGTCCGTATTTGGTGACCACCGTCGAGCCTTCGACGATGGGCAGAATATCCCTCTGCACCCCTTCGCGGGAGACGTCGGCGCCGTTGCGCTCCCCCTTGCCCGCGATCTTGTCGATCTCGTCGATGAACACGATGCCGTCGTTTTCGGCGCGGTAGAGCGCTTCCGCCTTCACCGCGTCTTCGTCCACGAGTTTGGACGCCTCCTCTTCCAGCGCGATCTCCATCGCCTCCCGGACGGTCAGGCGGCGCTTCTTTTTCTTTTCCTTGAAGATGTCGCCGAAAATATTGCCGATGGAGATGGAGGCGCCGCCCGGCACGAGTTCCATCGCCTGCGGCACGTCCACGACGTCCATTTCGATGACGAAATTGTCGTAGGCACCCTTGCGCAGCCCGTCGAGCAGATTGGCTTCGAACAGATCTTTGGGCGTCTCTCCGCGCTCCTCCTTTTTCGCTTCGGCGAGCACGCGCAGCACCCGCTTTTCGGCGGCGACGGTGGCTTTGGCTTTGACCTCTTCCTCCTTCTCCGCCTTGACCAGACGATAGGCGCATTCGGCGAGATCGCGGATCATCCCTTCGACGTCCTTGCCGACATAGCCGACTTCGGTGTACTTGGTCGCCTCCACCTTGACGAAGGGCGCCTTGACGAGCTTGGCGAGCCGCCTTGCGATCTCCGTCTTGCCCACCCCCGTGGGACCCTTCATGATGATGTTTTTGGGGGTGATCTCCTCCCGTATCTCGGGGGGAAGCTGGGCGCGGCGGTAGCGGTTGCGGAGGGCGATCGCCACCGCCTTCTTCGCTTCGTCCTGCCCGATGATGTATTTATCCAGCTGATTCACGATCTGTTTGGGGGACAAATCCATACCTCATTCACCCTCCTTTTCGTCCGCTCCGTCCGCAGTTTTTTTGCCGCGGGACTTCGCGCATTTCTTTCCCGGTTTCTCTTCCGTTTTCCCTTCCGCGTTTTCTTCCGTTCCGGCGCTCGGCTCTTCCCTGCCCACCGTCTCGCAGCGGATGTTGTCGTTTGTGTACACGCAGATCTCCGACGCGATCTTCAACGCCTTTCTCGCGATCTCCTCCGCGCCGTAATCCGTTTCGGCGTACAGCGCCCGCGCCGCCGCCAGGGCGTAATTCCCGCCGCTGCCGATCGCGCAGATGCCGCCGTCCGGCTCGATGACTTCGCCCGTGCCCGAAATGATGAGCAGCGTATTTTCGTCCGCCGTGATCATCATCGCGTCCAGCTTCCTGCCGATCTTGTCGCTCCGCCAAAGGTCGGCGAGTTCCACCGCCGAGCGCATGAGATTGCCCGCGAATTTGTTGAGCATCCCCTCAAACCGCTCGGACAGGGAAAAGGCGTCCGTCACCGACCCCGCAAAGCCCAGAATGACCTTGCCGCCGTAAATGCGGCGCACCTTCACCGCCGAATTTTTGAAAATCACCGATTCGCCCATCGTCACCTGTCCGTCGCCGGCGATCGCCGTGACGCCCTTCCGCTTGACCGCGCAAATCGTCGTACCTCTGAATTCCGTCATATCCTTTCTTCACCTCTCCGGAAATAAAATTTTCTCGCCTCTTTTTCGTCCCTTTGTTCCGCCTCTTCCGCCCTCATAAAGGGATTGCAAAACCGGTTTATAAAGCCGCTCCGCCCGCGATTTTTCTCACGGCTTCGAGCGCCCGATCTGCGAGCGCGGCGTATCTCTCCCGCTTGTCCCGTATCTTTTCGGGCAGGGGGGCGAGAATGCCGAAATTGGCGTTCATGGGCTGAAAGTCCCTGTTCGGCGTGGAGATATACGTCTCCAAAGCGCCGCAGACGGTGCGTTCGTCAAATACACGGGTGGCACGTCCGAAAATTTTATCCGACAGATGCAGCGCCGCCAGAAGTCCGCTCGCCGCGCTCTCGACATACCCTTCCACGCCCGTCATCTGCCCCGCGAAACAAAGCCTCTCTTTATTCTTAACCGAAAAATCCCTGTTCAAAACATCGGGGGAGTGCAAATAGGTATTCCGGTGCATGACGCCGTAGCGCAGAAACTCGGCGTGCGCGAGCGCGGGGATCATGGAAAACACCCGCTTCTGCTCGGGAAATTTCAGATTGGTCTGGCAGCCGACGAGGTTGTACGCCGTCCCCGGCACGTCCTCCCGCCGCAGCTGCAAAACGGCAAACGGTCTCTTCCCCTCCCCGTCCCAGAGCCCCACGGGTTTGAGGGTGCCGAAACGCAGGGTATCCCTCCCCCGCGCCGCCATCACCTCTACGGGCATGCACCCTTCGAAGATCTCCCCCTTTTCGAAGTCGTGCAGATGCGCCCTCTCCGCGCCGAGAAGTTCGTCCACGAACCTGTAATAGGTCTCCCTGTCCAAAGGGCAGTTGATGTAATCCCCCGTGCCCTTGCCGTAGCGGTCGCCCGTAAAGGCGAACGCCGTGTCGATGCTCTCCGCCGAGACGATGGGCGCGGAGGCGTCGTAAAAGTGCAGCCCGCCCCCGAATTTTTGGGCGATGTCCGCCGCCAGGGCGTCCGAAGTGAGGGGTCCCGTGGCGATGATCGTATACCTGCCCCCGTCCTCTTCGTCCGGAAGGGAGGTCACCTCTTCGGAGGAAATCTCGATGAGGGGATGGGAGCGCAGCTTTTCCGTGACGTACGCCGCAAATTTTTCCCGATCGACCGCGAGCGCCGCGCCGGCGGGAACGGCGGCGCGTTCCGCCGCCTCCATCGTGAGCGAGCCTAAAATGCGCATCTCCTCTTTCAAGAGGCCGCAGGCATTGGCTCTGAAATCGTTGCTTTTCAGAGAATTGGAGCAGACGAGTTCGGCAAAATCCCCGCTCGAATGGGCGGGGGTGAATTTTGCGGGTTTCATGTCGACGAGCAGGACGGGAATGCCGTTCCGGGCGAGAAAATACGCCGCTTCGCTCCCCGCCAGCCCCCCGCCCACGACCCGCACGGGAAGAATGTCTTTCATAAATGATCCTAAAATATTTGGTTTCGTTTGATTGAATTTATTTTGCGTTCTGGTTCAATTTGCTTTATCGAACCCCCGACTTTCTTATCCCCTCCGTCACTTCGTGACACCTCCCCTTACCATAAGGGGAGGCATGATTGGTGGGTGCGACACCCCCTTACCATAGGGGAGGCATGGGGTGGGGCGCCGCCTCCTCTCACCATAAGGCGGAGAAAGGGGCAAAAACGCAAGGGCGACAAAGTATTGCGCAGTCTATACGCGTTTCGCCCGTTCCGTGCGAAATGTCTACCGTCAAAACGCGGAGATACAAGCAAGACGCGAAGGGCGCGGATTCGGCTCAGAGAGTGTACTTAATAGTTCCGACCAAGCCGAAACGCAAGCCCGCCGTCTCACGAGATGAATGACGCCTGAATTTTCGTCAGGTCAGATATATCGAAGTTTGAAGCGTCAGTCGCTTGCCAGACGCGAAGCGCGAGGCTTTCTGAAAGGGAGTGTACTTAAACGTACACGACCCGAAGAAAACGCAGCGCGACAATGTATGGCAAGATGAATGACACTTCAAACACGTTATTCGAGGATGTTGGTGGTTATATAATCCACCCCCGCCCCGATCAGCTTTTCCGCGTCCTCCGGGCGGTCGATGGTCCAGCAGTTGACTTTCAGCCCCGCGGCGTGCAGCCGGGCGACGTATCCGGGCGTGACGCAGGATCCGCAAAGGTCGGCGCCGAAACGGTACTTTTCCATAAAGCGGAAATTCTCTTCGCTCGCCTCACAGGTGAGAAATTCGATCTCCGCCTCCGGGTACAGTTCCCGCAGGTCGACGAGATTTTCCCCGCTGAACGAAATGAAAATCGTCCTGTCCAGCCACCCCATGTCTTTGACGACCGCGGCGATCCCCGCGACGTGTCCGCGCGGCATGCGGTTTTTCAATTCGAGCACCGCCGTCTTTTCGTACTTGCGGCAGATCGAAATATAATCGTTCAAAGAAGGCAGACGGAGATCGGAGCGGGGAGTCCCGTCCGTGTCTGGCAGCGGCACGCGTATGAGAGTATCAAAATCCGTCTTTTCCACCTGTAAATCGACGCCTGCCACCCGCCTGAGATCGTCGTCGTGCACGACGATGTATTTGCCGTCTGCGGTGACGTGGACGTCCGTCTCGATGCCGAAATAGCTCTTCACGCCCGCCGCGACGAACGCCGCGCAGGTATTTTCCTTTTCCAGCCCCGAAACGCCGCGATGGGCGACGAGGCGACAGCCCTTCTTATCGATCGCTGTGGTATTCATTTTCCTGACCTCCTGTTTCCGAAGATATTTTATCACTATCTCCCCGAAAAGTCAACCGCGAAAGGGGGTTTTCTCTCCGACGTCCCGTTTTCGTTCAGCAATCCGCTGATGCCGTAAAACACCAGCGCCCCCACGTCCCGGGAAAACTCGGACAAAGGCCGGCGATTTCGGGAATTGAACCAACACTGATAAGCGGACACCATTCCGGAGGTGATGAAATCGGCGGCGAGCCCGCTCCTGTCCTCCGCTGCGGGAAGCTGTTCCGCGAGCGTCTCCCGCACCTTCGTTTTCAGGGAAGAAACGATCTTGCGGACGAGGTGCGAATTGGCGTCTATCTTCATGAAACGACTGTAAAACTCCATGTCGCTGTCGATGATCTCGTTCAGCGACTCAAAAATCAGACGGGGATTTTCAAAGCTCTTTCCCAGATCGATATTGCGGATGACCCTCTCGAATACGGATATGATCTCGTTTTCTATCTCGTCCAGAATCTCATGGATACCCGCATAATAGTTATATACCGTCTTGCGGTTGATGTCCGCCACGTCCGAAATGTCCTTGATCGTGATCGCGTTCAGATCTTTTTCGGACAGCAGCGTCGCAAACGCGTTGCGTATCGCCCGCTTGGTCTTTAAGACACGGCGGTCGGTTTTTTTCTCCGGACCGTTTTCTTCCTTCCTCTTCATATACGACTATGACCTCCCGTCACGATATCCCGTTTCGAATGACGACTGCGTTCCCTGGCGTGCACGCCGGCGCCGGCACGCGCAAACGCGAAAGGCAGAACGTACGCTTTTTGGCGGAACGCCCCGCAGACAAACCGACGCCCGGTTCCGTTCGTCAAAACCCTGCCCTATCCATTTTTTCGAAAAAACCGAAAAAGGCGCCTGCGCCCTTCAAGGAGGATTCAAAGGGGCAAATCCTTTTTGCGGAAACGTATGCTTCCCGCGATGTAAAAGATCAAGCCGACCGCCACAAGGACCGCCATCTTCCACAGATACGCCGTTCCGCCAGCGAGGACGGAAACCTCGTCGAACAGCGAAATGATGGTGATGTAATTGAATCCGTTCAGCGCATCCATGCGCATGATGGAAGGCATGACGGAGGAACCGAACAACCCCAGCATGGAAGCGACGAGAAAGAACATATTGATGCCGCCGCCTATCCCCATCGAATATTTGCTGCGATTGAACTGACAGGAAGTGAAAAAACAGATGCCGCTCATCGCAAACGACACGAGGAAAGCGCCGAGATTCATCAGCAGCAGTTTGCCGTACGTCAGTCCGGTGTCCGCCTCGGCGAGAGAAAAGCAGACGAGAGAAGTGACGGAAGTGCAGAAAAACATCGCGAAAAGGGAGAGTACGAGAAACATCGCCTGTGTGAACACGACGGTATTTCTCTTCACGGACGTGGACAGGACGTATGCCATCGAACCGCTGTCCACCTGCCCCGCGATCAGCGAATTTGCCGTCATGATGAGATAGACGACGGGCAGCAGCAGCCCCGCCATTTTATAGAAGATGGAACCGACCAGCGAGCCGTACAAATCCATCTGTCCGATCTCCGCCAGCGCGTCCGCCACCCCTTCGGGCAGACTTGCCAAAAGGCTTTCGGCGACGCCCGCCGTCACCTCCCCGGCAATGCTCTCTTCCGTCTCCCCGTCCTGCATGTGTTCGAGACGATAGGCATAATTGGCGCGGAAATCGACGAGGGCAAAGACGGAAATTTCCTTGACTTCGGCATAGTCGGCAAACCCGAATTCCGCATACTGTTCCGCCGTGACGCCGTAATCTTTCAGCGCCGCGAGAATCATGGAAATGTTCTCCTCCCCCACCATATTGCCCGCAATGAACACCGCGGCGTTTTCGGCGGCATACTCCTGCCGATAATCGGCGCGATCCTCTTCGGACGACGTGAGAATCCCCGCCACGTCGTATCTGGGCGGTTCTTCGCCGAGCGCAGTGTAGAAATCGTCGAACATGTATTCGTCCTCCCCCGTCATCGGGTTGAGCACATAAAAGATCGCCCCCTGCAGTTCCAGCGTCTCGGCAGAGCCTTCGGCGTATCCCTTTTCTTCCGCGAGCGAAGCGGCATAATCCCGCATTTCCGCCACCGCGCCGCCGTAGACGGACGAATAGATCGCCTGAGCCGCCGCGGCGTAAGCCTCTTCCTGCGTTCCGCCCGCAAGCAGAACCGCGCAGCAGGCTCTGACGGCGACTTTGTCCGTCACGGAATCGGCGGCGGCAAGCGCTTCCTCCGGCGTCTTTCCGGCGGAAACGGCAGCGTTGTAAGCGGCGAGATACGCGAGGACCTCCTCCGTTTCGGGCACGGAATACTCCTCTTTGCCCGAAAGTTCGAGAATCGTCCCGTCAAAGTGCTCCAAAGCGTTTTCCGCGACGAGATAATTGCCGATGGCGCGCGTCTGCAGCCGGGAAGTGACCTCCCCTTTGATGATGGTATCCGTCACCGAGACCTTGACTGCGGCAAGATCGCCGCCGCCCACGACCATCATGACGCAGGCGAGCATAAAACAAGTTGCGATCGTAACGATCGCCCACATCAGACCGTTCGCTTTGCAGGACTGCTTGAAAAGCGGTTTACTGAACATGTCCGTCCTCCTTTTTCGCCTTTTCCGACTCCAGAATTTCCTTGAAATGTCTTTCCAGCGTATGCCGCACTTCGGAAACAAACTTGATCCGCAGATGCGCCAGCACATACATCAGGCGGTTTATGTCCGCTTTTTCCACCTCTGCGGTCGCCTGAAAGTACTGCGGCTGTTCGCGCACGATCCGAAAACCGCAGTTCCGGAAGGCAAGCCAGTCCTCACGGACGAGAAACTCTATTTTAAACTGCCGGACGGGTCTGTTCAGCACGGCGGACATCTCCGCCACATCCACGATCCGCCCGTTCCGGATCATCGCCACCCGATCGCAGGTGTCCTCCATTTCCTCAAACATATGCCCGCTCATGAACACCGTTTTGCCCCGCGCGTGTTCCTCTTCGATGAGGGAAACAAACGACTCCCGCATGAGGGGATCTAACCCCGTCGTCGGCTCGTCGAGGACAAGTATGGGCGGATCCGCCATCAGCGCGGCGACGATGGCGGTCTTTTGTTTCATTCCCTTGCTCATACGCTTTAAGGGAGCGGACGTATCCAGTTGCAGCCGTTCCACCAAAGACGCCGCGTACCGTCTGTCTTTCACGCCGAGAAATTCCGCCTGACTTCTCAAAAACGACGTGCCCGTCGGCAGATCGGGAAACGAGATCTCTCCGGGGACATAGCCGATATAGCGGGCTATCTCGCTCGCATGCGACCACGTTTCCATCCCCTTCACGAACGCCTCTCCCGAAGTCGGGCGCAGAAAGCCCATGATCAGGCGGATGGAAGTCGTCTTGCCGCTTCCGTTCGTGCCGACGAAACCGAGCATCTCCCCCTCCCGCACGTCGAGATTCACGCCGAAAATGCCCCTTCCTTCTCCGTAATCTTTGGTCAGTTCTCTCAGCCGAATTGCCGCTTTTGCCATACGCCCCTCCTTTTCCGTCTCTTCCGTTCCTCTGGCCTAAAAATCGCGTTCATCAAAACCCTGTCCCTCACAAATTTATCCGAAAATCCATATCTTCCCTGTAATAGCTCATGAAATAGTCCTGCAGCGTCTCGCGGAGATGTCCGAAATCCCGCAGAGGAAAGGCAGAGAGCAACCGCACGAATTCGTTGATATACCGATCGTCGGTGGCGACCAGAATCCCGCCCTCCTCCCGCCTGCACGCCAGCAGCCGATACAGCGGACTGCTTCCGCACAGGGAAAGAAATCCCTCGCAGACGCCCCTGTCCGCGAAGCGGATCTCATAGAGTTTATGGGTGGAATGTTTCAGTTCTTCCGAAGAGAATTCGGAGATCAGCCGCCCGTCGCGGATGATCGTAATCCTGTCGCAGGTGGCCTCCACTTCCGAAAAGATATGGCTGGACAAAAGGATGGTTTTTCCCCTCGCTTTCTCCTCTTTGATAAAGCGGATAAACACGTTCTGCATCACGGGATCCAGACCGCTCGTCGGCTCGTCGAGAATAAGCACTTCGGGGTCGTGCATGAATGCGGACACGATCGCCAGCTTGCGCTTGACTCCCAAACTCATCCGCTTGGTATCCCCCGAAGGATCGAGTTCGAACAGTTCCAGAAGATATTTCAGCCGCCTTTCTCCGCCCCCGCTGCGACCGCCGCGCAGATCCCGCATCATGCGCAGAAATTCCTTTCCCGTCAGCCCCGCAGGCAGCGCGATTTCCCCCGGGATATATCCCACTCTGTTCAGGATTTCCGGATAATGCGAAAAGGATTCCTTTCCGAAAATACACGTCCTGCCGCCGTCCGGGCGGGAAAAGCCCATCAGATGGCGCACCGTGGTCGATTTCCCCGCGCCGTTCGGCCCCAAAAATCCGAAAACCTCTCCTCTGTCTATGCGGAAAGAAACATCGAACACCCCTCTGCCCGAACCATAGTCCTTCGTGAGCCGCTCCACATCGATGACGCTCATATCCGCCTCCTTCCGCCCGCCGTATGCGTTTTTTCGATTTGTATATTAAATCCGTTTTTTGACTTATTACACATCTGTGTATTTATTATACCTCTCCCGAAAGGGATTGTCAAGGGCAGGCGCCGGACAAAAAGAAAAAGCGCGGTAGAAAAAACCGCACTTTCTTTCCGAACTCAGACTTATACCTCACAGCGGTATAACTATGTTACTTTTATAACGCCATATCCCGGAACGGAAACCGCGGGGGCGGGGTTTTCAGCGCCCGTCCGCGCCGCAGGGCAGGACGCCGGGGGCGGGACATGTCTCCCGGCGGTAAGTCTCGTAAAAGCGGTAGCCGCCCGCAAAGTTCAGACAGGTTCTGCCGTTTTCCGTCAGGATGCGGCAGGCGAGATAGCTGCGGATGCCCGACTGGCACATGACATAAACGGGTCTGTCCTCCGGGACCTCCCGCAGCCGTCCGCGCAGTTCGTCCAGGGGGATATTGACAAAACCTTCGGCGTGGCCGCGGGCGTATTCGCCGGGGGTGCGCACGTCCAGAAGGCAGACGCTGCCGTCCCGCGGAAGCCCTGCGACATCCTCCGCAAAAAACTGCGACATCTTCCCCGTCTCGACGTTCTCCGCCACGAATCCGACCATGTTGACAGGATCTTTCGCAGAGGAGTACGGGGGCGCATAGGCGAGTTCCAGGTCTTTGAGATCGGTGACCTTCGCGCCGCAGCGCATCGCCGTGCCGATCACGTCCAGCCGCTTGTCCACCCCCTCGAAACCCAGAATCTGCGCGCCGAGAATGCGCAGGGAGGGGCGCTCGTACAGCACTTTGACGGTCATGGCGCGCGCGCCGGGATAATAGGAGGCGTGATTCGCGGGCGAAAGGATGACTTTGCCGTAAGAGAGCCCCGCCCCCTTCGCGCGCTTTTCCGTCATGCCCGTCGCCGCGGCGGTCAGGGAAAACAGCTTGATGACGGACGAACCCTGCGTGCCCTTGTACTCGGAATCCAGACCGCAGATGTTGTCGGCGGCGATCCGCCCCTGCTTGTTGGCGGGCCCCGCAAGCGCGATGAGCGAGGGCGCGCCCGAGACGAAATCGGTCACTTCCACGGCGTCGCCCACGGCGTACACCTCGGGCGCCGAAGTGCGCATGTGCGGATCCACCGCGATTCCGCCCCGCGTCCCCAGCGCCAGCCCCGCCCTTTCGGCGAGCGCGGTGTCCGGCGTCACGCCGATCGCCAGCACCGCCATGTCCGCCTCCGCGCGGGTGCCGTCCTTGAATACGGCGGCGATTTTATCCCCCGAACGCTCGAAACGGGCGGTGTCGGCATGAAAGAGCAGGCGCACGCCGTTTCTGCGCATTTCGGCGTGAATGCCGCATACCATGTCTTCGTCGAAAATCCCGAAGAGGTGACCCGACCGCTGCGCGATCGTCACTTCCAGCCCCAGCCCGCGCAGATTTTCCGCCATTTCCAGGCCGATGAATCCGCCGCCGATCAACAGGGCGGAACGGGGCTTTTCCCGGCGCACGAACCCGGAGATCGCGACGGTGTCTTCGACGGTGCGCAGCGTAAACAGCCGCTCCCCCTCTATGCCGGGAATCGCGGGCACGATCGGCTTCGCCCCCGGCGAAAGCAGGAGTTTGTCGTACCCCTCTTCGTACGTTTTTCCCGTGCGCAAGTCGCGGATCTTCACCCTTTTGCGGGCGAGATCGATTTCCTCCGCTTCCTGACGGACGCGCGCGTCCACGCGGTAGCGCACGCGGAAATTTTCGGGCGTCTGTAAAGTCAGATCCCCGAAATCCTCTATGACCCCGCCGATGTAATAGGGCAGGCCGCAATTCGCATAAGAGACGTACCCGGAACGCTCGATCATGACGATCTCCGCGCGCTCGTCCAGACGGCGTATTCTCGCCGCCGCGGTCGCGCCGCCCGCGACGCCGCCGACAATGACGACTTTCATATATTTTCCTCCTTTGGGAAAAATCCCGCTTTTTATTTTATTATACACCCGGATTCCGCCCTTTGTCAAGCGCGCCGCGCCACCGCATCCGCCCTGCCATGGCTCCCTTGTGCAAAGGGAGCTGTCATGCGCAGCATGACTGAGGGATTGTCTGTTCGGGTTTCAATTTGCTTCAAAATTGCCGTCATCTCTCCCCTGCCTATCTCATTTTTCAAACTCTCTTATCCCCTCCGGTGCCACCTCCCCTTACCATAAGGGGAGGCAGGAAGTCGGCATATGACCTCTCCCCTTTCCATAGGGAAGGCAGGAAGTCGGCGTGTGACCTCTCACCTTTCCAAAAGGGGAGACGTGAAAAAAAGGGTGCTGCACCGCCGTCCGAAGGGCAGAAATTTGCCGTCGTCAAATCCCTGGCAGCCTCTTTTCAAGAAAACATCCCGCCGCGGCAATAGCCGCGGCGGAAAAATTTTCTGCCGGTTTTGCTTTTATATGGGGTGCAGCCCCTTACAGGTCTTGTCAGCGCTGCACCCTGCCGCTGCCGTCGCCGCCCGCCAGCGCTTCCACTTCCGAAAGGGACACCATGTTATAGTCCCCTTCGATGCTGTGTTTCAGGCAGCTCGCCGCCACCGCGAATTCGATCGCGCGCTGCGGCTCGTACCCGTTTACCAGCGCATGGATAAGCCCGCCGCCGAAGCTGTCTCCGCCGCCTACCCGATCCACGATGTGCATACTGTACTTTTTGGAAAAATATCCCTTTCCGCCCGTGTACAGCATCCCCGACCAGTCGTTGTCGTTCGCGCTCTTGCTCTCCCGCAGCGTGACCGCCACTCCCTTAAAGCCGAATCTCTCCGTCAGTTTCTTCGCCACCGATATATAACCGTCCCGGTTGAGCTTTCCGCCCGTGATGTCGCTGCCTTCCGCTTCGATTCCGAACACGTCTTTCGCGTCCTCTTCGTTGGCGATGCAGTAGTCCACATATTTGCAGATTTCCCCCATCACTTCCCCCGCTTTCTGCTTGCTCCAGAGTTTCTTGCGGTAATTCAGATCGCAGGAGACAAAAATCCCCCGCTTCTTCGCCTCTTTCGCCCCGTCCAGGCACGCCGCCGCGATCTCGTCGCCCAGCGCCGGCGTGATTCCCGTAAAGTGGAACCAGCTCGCCCCGTCCAGAAGCTTCGCCCAATCAAATTCCTCCCGCTTCGCCTCCGCGATCGCCGAATGCGCGCGGTCGTAGATGACCTTGCTCGGGCGCTGGCTGGCTCCCTTTTCGCAATAATAGATGCCGACCCGATCCCCGCCGCGGACGATCCCCGACGTGTTCACGCCGTACTTCCGCAGACTGTTCACCGCCGCCTGTCCGATTTCGTGCGCCGGCAATTTGGTCACGAACATCCCCTCTTCGCCGTAGTTGGCAAGGCTCACCGCCACGTTTGCCTCCGCTCCGCCGAACGTCGCCTCCAATCTGTCGCTCTGCACAAACCGCAGATAATTCTCGGGCGCCAGACGCAACATCAGCTCCCCGAACGTCACTACCTTTTTCATCTCCGTCAAAAACCTCCCGTCAAAAAATCCGTTTGGAAAACAGTCGCGGCTGAGACGCGAAGCGCGAGGCTTTCCGACGGGGAGTTTACTTTGACGTAAATGACCCGAGGAAAACGCAGCGCGACAAAGTATTCAGCCGATGAATGTTTTTCAAACCTTTAACGCCTCTTCCACAAACGAACTCCCGCCCACGGCATAAATTTTATCCCAGGCGAGATATTCGTCGATGTTGTCCTTGTTGATGCCGCCCGTGGGGATAAACTTCACCTGCGGGAAGGGCGCCGAAAGCGCCTTCAACGCCTTCAATCCGCCGTATACGTTCGCGGGGAAAAATTTGAGGACGGTCAATCCCAAGGAAATCGCCTTCATGATCTCCGTCGGCGTCACGCAGCCGGGATAATAGGGCACGCCCGCCTCACGGCAGATGCCCGCCACCTCTTCGGACAGCCCGGGCGAAACGATGAATTTCGCGCCCGCCGCCAGCGCGCGGCGGCACTGCCCGCCGTTTATCACCGTCCCCGCGCCGACGTTCATGTCGGGAAATTCCCGAACGGCGGCTTTGATCGCCTCTTCCGCGCACGCCGTGCGGAAGGTGATTTCCGCGCAGTTTATTCCGTACGCTTTCAGCGCCTTCAATACGGGCGCCGTCTCTTCGACGCTGCTCAGCGTCACTACCGGAATTCTTTTATCCATTTTTTAATCGCGACCTCCTAATCGCAAATCATTTATCGAATATTTTTCACTTTCCGTTTTCACGGCCTTTTTATCCCCTCCGTCTCGCTCCGCTCGACACCTCCCCTTACCATAAGGGGAGGCAAGGAGCAGTGCCGAAATTTGAAGCGTCAGTCGCTCGTCGGACGCGAAGGGCGCGGATTCGGCGCAGGGAGCGTACAAAAAGGTTCCGACCAAACCGAAACGCAAGTCCGACAAAGTATGGCAAGATGAATGACGTTTGAATTTCCTCAAAGCCGGGGCGAGCGAAGTTTAAGGCGTCAGTCGCTCGTCGGCATCCGCTGAAAGCTCGTCAGCCTTCCGGCAAAACCGAAAGGCTCAACTCGCACCACGTCGCCTCCTCTTCCCAAAAAATCTTTGCTTCGCAAATCTTTTTCGGGAGCCCTGTTTTTACGGAGCCTGCGTAAGCGACGACGGGAGCGTACACAAAAGTACGTGACCGAGCAAAAACGCAAAGACGACACAGTATCAGACGATGAATAACGTCTTAAACACCGGAGTAGGCGGAGAATCCGCCGTCAATGGGAACCACCACCCCCGTCACAAATCCGCTGGCATTGTCGTCGGCGAGCCACAAAAGGCAGCCGATCAGGTCGTCGATCTCGCCGAATTTCTTCATCGGCGTCGCCGCCAGAATCTTGCCCGTGCGCGCCGTAGGCGTGCCGTCCCCGTTATAGAGCAGGGCGCGGTTCTGATTGGTCACGAAAAATCCGGGCGCGATGGCGTTGCAGCGGATGTTGCAGGGCGCGAAATGCACGGCGAGCCACTGGGTGAAATTGGAGACGCCCGCCTTCGCCGCCGAATACGCGGGGATCTTGGTGAGCGGCCGATAGGCGTTCATCGACGAGATGTTGATGATGTTCCCGCCCGTCTTGACCATGCCTTCGGCAAATACCTGGGTCACCAAAAACGCCGAAGTGATGTTCAGATCGAACACGAATTTCAGCCCGCTTTCTTCCAGCGCGAAGAAGTCCTTGACGCCCGAAAGGTCGGGGGTCATCGTCTCGTTGTCCGTCGTGGCGCGGGGATTGTTGCCGCCCGCCCCGTTCACGAGAAAATTGACCGCGCCGAACTTCTCTTCGACCGCCGCCTTCGCCTTTACGATGTCCGCCTTGTCCAGGCAGTTGCACTTAACGGCAAAGGCGTTTTCGCCGATCTCGTCCGCCACCTTTTTTGCCGCGTCGTAATTGATGTCCAGAAGCGCCACCTTTGCGCCGCATTCTGCCAGCACCCTGGCGAACTCCCCGCAGATGACCCCGCCCGCGCCCGTAATCGCGCAGACCTTGCCGCTCAGATCCACCTTGAAAGGAACTTTCATGATTTTCACCGCCTTTCTATCTTTCATTTTTATTTTTATTTTATTTCCGCATATCCTTTTCGATCGCTTCGAAAAGTCCGTTCAGATACGCCGCGCCCAGCGCCCGATCGTACAACCCGTACCCCGGCTTCCCGTCCTCTCCCCAGATGTTTCTGCCGTGGTCGGGACGGACGTATCCGTCGAAGCCGGAGGATACCAGGGATTTGACGATCGCATAAATATCCAGGCTTCCCGCCTCCGTCAGATGCCCCGCTTCGGCAAAGTCCTTGCCATCGCCGTATTTCAGCTGACGGATGTGCGCGAAGTAAATGCGACGCGCATACTTTGCCGCCATGGCGGGCAGATCGTTGAACCTGCCCGCGCCCAGAGACCCCGTGCAGAAAGTGATGCCGTTATGCTTGTCCGGCACCGCCGCAAACATCTTTTCGTAGCTGTTTTCGTCGACGATGATGCGGGGCAGCCCGAACATGTCCCAGGGCGGATCGTCGGGATGGATCGCCATGTCTATCCCCGTCTCGTCGCAGGCGGGCATGATGCCGTTCAGAAAATACACGAGATTGTCGAAGAGCTGTTCGTGGGAAACCCCCTTATACTCTTCCAGAAGTCCGTTGAGCTGGGCGGGCGTATAGCTCTCGTCCCAGCCGGGCAGGTGCAGATTCTTGGGATCCAGCCGCAAAAGCTCTTCGTGGCAGTAGCAAAGCGACGTGCTGCCGTCCGCGTTCTCGTGCCTCAGATCGGTGCGCAGCCAGTCGAACACGGGCATGAAATTGTAGCAGATGCACTTCACCCCGTATTTTCCGAGATTGCGTATCGTCTGCGCGTAGTTTTCGATGAGTTTGTCCCGCGTCGGCTTCCCCAGCTTGATGTCTTCGTGGACGGGCACCGATTCGATGACTTCCATTTGGAGTCCCGCCCCGTCGCACAGCGATTTCAGCCGCGCAATTTTGCTCTCGTCCCATACCTGCCCCACGGGAACGTCGTAAACCGCCGTCACCACGCCCGACATGTTCGGGATCTGTCTGATGTACGAAAGGGGGATGCTGTCCCCTTCCCCGTACCAGCGAAAAGTCATTTTCATAATCCGAGCACTCCTTTGATATTATCGTAACAAATGTCCCTCGCGACGGTCTCCGCCGCGGAAATATCGTATTCCCCCCGCTCCGCCAGACCGCCGAGATACCCGGAAAGCAGCCGACGGAAAAAGTCGAAGCGCGCGTAAGAGGAGAAACTGCGGGAATCGGTCAGCATGCCCAAATTCGTGCCCAGCGCCGAATATTCCGCGATCGTCGCCAGGTTGCGGCGGATCCCCTCCACCGTGTCGTTGAACCACCACGCCGCGCCCATGCGCACGTGCCGGAACGCCCCCGTCAGGCACGCCAGGGCGGGCAGATTGCCGTCGTTCAAGGTGTACAGCACCGTCTCGGGGCGCTCGGCGTCCGGGATGCGGTCGAAATACGCGGCGACGTCGCGCACGTCCTGCGCCTCTCCTATCACGTCGAAGCCCGAATCCGCGCCGCAGCGGCGGAACATCTCTTCGTGCACGTTCCTGTCCACCGCGAAATGGATCTGCATGAGGATCCCCCGCCTGCCGTACTCCCGCGTCAGCCGCAGGAGGAGATTGCCGAACAGCTTCTCCTTCTCCTCTCCGGAGAGGGAATCCCGCCGCCGGAAGAGGGCGCGCGCCTCCGCGTCGCCCGCATACGCTCCGGGAAAATGCGAAAATCCGTGGTCGGCAATTTTGCATCCCTTGGCGGCGAAGTCGTCCAGACGGCGGCAGAGCGCGATGAAGAGATCGTCCCATTCGGCGATCTGCACCCCCGCCGCGCCGCCCAGCCTGCGCAGATATTCCCCGTCGAACGTCCACGCTTTATCGGGGCGGAAGGTGGGCCGCATCTCCGTCGTCCCATACCTGCCCGGGTATTTCAGCTCGTCGGCGGGGTCGTCCGTCGTCGCTGCGTACTCCACTTTGTACAGCCGGAAAAAGTCGGACACCCGCATTTTTTTCAGCTTTTCGTTCGCCGCGTCGTAAATGCGCGCCGCGCTGTCCGCGTTCAGCGGCTCGCCGATGCCGAAAATCTGTTTCAGTTCGAGATGCGTCCAATAATACAGCGGATTGCCCGCCAGCCGGGGCAGAATCTCCGCGTATTTCATGAACTTTTCCCGATAGTCGGCGCCGCCCGTGATGTACTTTTCGTCCACGCCGCACAGCCGCATCGCCCGCCATTTGTAATGATCGCCCGCCAGCCAAAGCTCGCCGATCCCGGAAAATCCGGCGTCCCGCGCCACCAGGGCGGGCGGCAGATGGCAGTGGTAGTCGATAATGGGCAGATCTTTGATCTTCGCATAGATACGCTCCGCCGACGGCGTATCCAGAAACAAATCGTCACCAAAAAATTTTTTCATAATCCGTAACCGCAAAATATCTCTGTTACATTTCGACTATACAACCCGTAAATTTCCGCGAAGCGCGAGGCTTTCCGCCGGGGAGTTTACTTTGGACGTAAATACCCCGAAGATAACGCAGCGCGACAAAGCATCCGGACGATGAATGACGCGCGGGAATTCCGTTGCAGTCGGGTAATACCGAAGTTTTGTGCAGTAGTCGCTCCTTCATCGACACGGTTCATCCGTGCGTCAGTCGCGTCCGAGACGCGAAGCCTGCGTAAGCGGCGCAGGGAGTGTACACAGAAGTTCCGGCCAAGCCGCGCGCAAAGGCGACAAAGCATCCGGACGATGAATGACGCGCGGGAATTCCGTTGCAGCCGGGTAATACCGAAGTTTTGTGCAGTAGTCGCTCCTTCATCGACACGGTTCATCCGTGCGTCAGTCGCGTCCGAGACGCGAAGCCTGCGTAAGCGGCGCAGGGAGTGTACAGAGACGTACATGACCAAGCCGCGCGCAAAGGCGACAAAGTATCGGGCGATGAATGACGCGCGGGCGCGTCATTTAGTGCCGCCGTAAGACATCGAGTTATCTATCAATATATCCTCCCCCGCCTTCTCCCGCGAGCTGTCGATATGCTTTTTCAGCTCGGCGTAGTATTCGTCGTCGTCGACGGGCAGGGAAACCGCCTTGTCCTTCCAGGCGGAAAGCAGCATGGAATCGATGAGTTCCACGCACTTGATCCCCTCCTGTCCGTCCACATACAGCGGTTCCAGCCCGAGAACCGCGTTGGCGAAATTGTTGAGAATCCCGACGTGCTGGGGATTGTCGCCGCTCTGGGGGATGACTTCCGTCTCGAAGGGGGGATTGGCAAACCCGCTGGGCTCGGTCATGAGGAATTCCTGCAAATCCACCTGGGAGCGGCAGATCGTCAGGGTGTCCTTCTCGCACACCAATTTCCCGCGCGAACCGAGAATTTCAAACCGATTGGTGCCGGGCGCGTCTCCCGTACTCGTGATGAAGGCGCCCGTGGCGCCGTTGGGGAATTCGAGATAGGCGGTGACGTCGTCCTCCGTCTCGATGTTGTGCCACTTGCCGAAATGGCAGAAGGCGCGCACCTTTTGGGGCATCATGCCGCAGATCCACTGCAAGAGGTCGAGCTGGTGGGGGCACTGATTCATCAGCACGCCGCCGCCCTCCCCCTTCCAGGTCGCCCGCCAGGCGCCCGAATCGTAATAGAACTGCGTGCGGAACCAGTTGGTGATGATCCAATTCACCCGACGGATCTCGCCGATCTCGCCGTTTTTCACGGCGTCGTGCATGCGTATGTACAAGGGGTTGGTGCGCTGATTGTACATCATCGTAAACAGCCCCTTGCTCGCCTTTGCCACTTCGTTCATCTCCCGCACCTGCCTGGTGTACACGCCCGCGGGCTTTTCGCAGATGACGTTCAGCCCCCTTTTCAGCGCGCGGATGGCGAGCGGCGGGTGGCTGTAATGGGGCACGGCGATGATGACCGCGTCCACGTCCGCGTCGTCGATCAGCTCTTCCGCCGACGAATAACAGGCGTATTCGCCCGGATAATTGCTTTTCGCCGCTTTCAGGCGCTCGGCTTTGACATCCGCGATCGCGGTGCAGACGCCGTTTTTCACCTCTCCGCGCGTCAGAAAGCCGAGATGCGAAGTCCCCATGTTCCCCACGCCGATGATGCCGAATTTTACTTTTTCCATATTTTCAGAATGCCTCCGTTTATCCGATGATTATCCGATAATTGTCCGATTTTTGTCCGGTTTTATCCGATCTTTACCAATTTGTCCGACGGCCGTCCGACGGCTGCCCGACGGCGGTTTTTCAAAGCGCCGAACGGATATAGCCGATGCTCCGCTTTACCTGTCCGAAGGGATCGGGATAGTCGCAGGCATCGTCCTGTTCGACGAAGAAATACTCCGCGCCGCTCTCCTTCGCCCTTTTCACGATGGCGGGAAAATCGAGATTCCCGTCTCCCACGGGCGCGAACTGCGGGCGGAATTCCCAGCCGCCGCCCTCTTTTTCCGCCTTTGCAATGCGGTAATCTTTGAGGTGAACGCAGCCCACTCTGCCCTTCATCCGCCCGAGCCAGGCGAGCACGTCCGCGCCGCCGAATTGCAGCCAATAGGTGTCCGCCGTGAAATTGACGTCCGGCGCCTCTTCCAGAAGGCAGTCGATAGGACGCTTTCCCGATTCCCAACGGTAAAATTCGAAATGGTGGTGATGATAGAAAAAGGCAAACCCGTTTTCCTTCATTTTTTCCGCCGCCCGCTCCAATTTTTCCACCGTCTCCCGACACTTTTTCTCGTCCGCGGCAGTATCCCAGGGCATCATGCCCAGGCCGATGTTTTTACAGCCGAACAGCGCGTGTTCCTCCATCAGCTTTTCCGTGTCGCTTAAAATCCTGTCCATCGGCACATGGGTGAGAAAGACGGGCATACCGCTCGCCTCGCACACCCGGCGGATGCGTTCCGGATCGAACGCCGCCCCCGAATACTGCAAATAGGAATACCCCATCTCTTTGAGTTTTTCCGCCGTCGCCAGAAAATCCTCTTCCGTGCCGATCGATTTCCTGAGCGAATACAAATTGAGCCCCGCCTGCATACCTTCGCGCTCCTTTTTTCCGCCGCGAAAGGGAAACTTCCCTTTTGCGGCTTGACAAAAATTATTTTTACTGTTATAATTATAGCACTATTTCGCGAAATTTCAATGCAGAATATAAGTAAAATTTTATAAAATTAGCATTATCCGAGCATATTTCCATGGAACTCATCTATTACATGCACAACCGCGGCGTCCCCCGCGACGCCCTCTCCCCCGAACGCCTGCAATTTCGGGATCTGACGCTGGTTTTCGGCGGCGAACTCCGCTACCTGATCGACAATCGGGAAATCCTCCTGCGGCCGGGAGACGCGGTGTATATCCGCGAAGGGGAGGAGCGCGCCCGGAAGGCTTTGGAAAACTGCGATTATATCAGCTTCAATTTCCGCCCGGACGAAAGGGAAACGCTGCCCGAGCTGCCCGTCTATATCCCGGACGGCATGACCAACGAGATACGGCTGCTTTTGTCCGCCTGCGACGAGATCCGCGACCGGATGACGGAGGATGCCGACCGGCTGGCGCTGATTCTGGAATGTATCCTGCGGCAGATCGCCGTCAATCTCCTGCCGCGGCAGTTCAGCCCCCTCACCTTACGCATCCGGAACTATATCGCCGAACACCTGCACGAGACGATCACCCTGCGCGACGTCGGCAAGGCGGCCTTCTTTTCCCCCGCCTACTGCTCGTCGGTGTTCCGGCGGGAGACGGGGATGTCCATCGTGGATTACGCGATCGACGAGAAGATGAAGGAGGCGAAAAAACTCATCATAGAGGGGCTGCCCTTGAAGCGGGTGGCGGAGATGCTGGGTTTTTCCGACTACAACTATTTCTCCCGCACCTTCAAAAAGCGCTTTTCCTATTCCCCTTTGCAATACCGGAATTCGTTGCTGTAAATGGGTCTCGTTTGATTTTTCCTTGCAAACTCCGACGAGAATCCGCAGAAAATTTACGGGGAACCAACCGCGAATGCGCGGCATGTGCTGTCTTCCTCTGGTTCCCTTGTGTAAAAACTGCTGCTGCCCGCCATTCACACCCTGGCTCCCTTGTGTAAAAACTGCTGCTGCCCGCCATCCACACCCTGGCTCCCTTGTGCAAAGGGAGCTGTCAGCGCAGCTGACTGAGGGATTGTCCACTCGGTTTCGATTTGCAAAAAAAGCCGTCGGCGCTACCCTGCCTGCCCCGTTTCCCAACTTCTTATCCCCTCCGTCACTCCGTGACACCTCCCCTTACCATAAGGGGAGGCAGAGCGTAGGCGGCTCGGCACTCCTTACCATAGGGGGAGGCTTTTTTATAATAAAAACCCCGCCCCTTTCGGAAGAAAGAGGCGGGCAGAATTTTGCTTGTTCCTATACGTTGTAATAGAAAATCAAAAAGACGGCGGCGACGGCGATCAGCCCCACGCCGACCAGAAGAAGATAGGCAGTACTGCGCTTTTTCTCCTTCTTCGCTTCCCGGTATTCGTAAAAATCCTTATATTTGCGTTTGGTCACGTCCCGGCGGAAGAGGTTGAAAAACAGCACCGCGGCATAGCCGAACATGTCGAACAGCCCGCCGTTGGAGGCGACTAAAATAAGTCCCGCGCCCGCGAGCAGCACGCCCGAAGCGAAAAAAGCGTCGCTTAAAATCCGCATGACGTCCTGTGCGTCCGTCTGCGAAAAGATCCCCTGCGCGAGCATGATGACAAAGGCGATGACCAGCCCCGCGCCCGCCGCGATCAGATAGCGCAGCGCGTTTTTCATTCTGCACCGCCGCCCGCTTCCGCGCCGTTCGCGGCGGCGAGCATCGCGCGGTATTTTTCGAACTCCGCGTCGTTACAATGCACGAAATGCCCGGGCGCCACCTCCCGCATGGAGGGTTTATCCGTCGAATAATCGTGTTCGGCGATGGGGTTGTACACGATCCGGTGCCTGCCCTTTTCGTAATCGGGATCGGGCAGCGGAATCGCCGAAAGCAGGGATTTGGTGTACGGGTGCAGGGGATGGGCGAACAGTTCGTCCGACGTCGCCAGCTCCACCAGCTTGCCGAAATACATGACGCCGATGCGGTCGGAGAAATACTTGACGACGGACAGGTCGTGCGCGATGAACAGAATGGTCAGCCCCAACTGTTCGCGCAGGGAGTTGAGCAGATTGATGACCTGCGCCTGAATGGACACGTCGAGCGCGGAAATCGGCTCGTCGGCGATGATGAGGTCGGGGTTGAGGATGATGGCGCGCGCGATGCCGATGCGCTGGCGCTGACCGCCCGAAAATTCGTGCGGATATCTGCCCGCGTGTTCGGGGACGAGCCCGACGAGATCGAGCATCTTATACACCTGCTCGTCGATGTACTTCTTGTCCCGCACCCCGCGGATGATCAGCCCTTCCGCGATGATCTCCCGCACCGTCATGCGGGGGTTGAGGCTGGCGATCGGATCCTGGAAGATCATCTGCATGCCGTTCATGATGCGGTCTTTTCCCGCGAGGCGGAGCTTGGAGCGGAACTCCTTTTCAAGCGCCGCCCGCTTCGTCCCGTCCGTCTCGGCGGCGAGTCTGGGCTCGTACTCTTCGCGGACCTTCCGCATCTCCTCCTGCGCGTACATCTTGTTGCAGTTTTTGTGGTCGTGCCTGGCGGAGCGGATATTTTCCTCCTGTTCCTTTTTTACGGCACGGTACTTTTCTTCCGCCTCTTTGATGCGGGCGGCATATTCTCCCTGACCGGGATCGGCGCCCGCCTTTTCCGCCTCCGCCGTCACTTCGCGGACGGCCTTGCGGTAAGCGGCATACGCCGCCCTGATCGCCTCTTTATACGAACGGACGCCCGCGCAGATGCGCTGTCCCTTGAACCAGACGTTGCCCGACGTGATGTCGTAGAGCCGGATGATCGACCTGCCCGTCGTCGTCTTGCCGCAGCCCGATTCGCCGACCAGCCCGAACACTTCGCCCTTATGGATTTCAAAACTCACGCCGTCCACGGCTTTGAGTTCCTGTCCCCCGCCCATCTTGAAATACTGACAGAGGTTTTCCACTTTCAGAAGCACTTCATGCGTGTTGTCCATCGCTTGCCCTCCTCGTTTGTTTCATGCGCGCGATCCTGTCCGTGACCGACTTCGGCGGCTCCACCTTGGGCGCGTCCGGATGCAGCAGCCAGGTGGCGGCATAATGGGTGTCCGAAATGCGGAACATGGGGGGCTGCATTTCGAAATCGATCTGCAGCGCGTATTTGTTGCGCTCGGCAAAGGCGTCCCCTTTGGGCGGATAGATCATGTTGGGCGGCGTTCCGGGGATCGCCTCCAGCTTCTCCTTGGTGTCGAGATCGGGCATGGAGGAGAGCAGCGCCCAGGTGTACGGGTGCGCCGGCGAATAGAACACGTCCTGCGCCGTGCCGATCTCCACGATCTTGCCCGCGTACATCACCGCGACCCTGTCCGCCATGTTCGCCACCACGCCCAGATCGTGCGTGATGAAGATGACGGAGAGCTGACGCTCCGCCTTGACCTTGTTGATGAGTTCGAGAATCTGCGACTGAATGGTCACGTCGAGCGCGGTGGTCGGCTCGTCGCAGATGAGGATGTCGGGGTTGGCGGACAGCGCGATCGCGATGACGATGCGCTGGCGCATGCCGCCCGAGAACTCGAAGGGATACTGTTTATAGCGGCGGGCGGGGTCGGGAATGCCCACCTCTTTGAGCAGTTTGAGGGCGCGCAGTTTCGCCGCGCTGCGGGTCACCTTATAGGCGACGCCGGACGCCTTTTCTTTGAGATAGTCGATGATGCCCACCGTCTTTTCGCCGAAATCGGGCTCGGGGGCGTCGATGTCCGCCTGCAATTTATTGCGCATGCGCAGGACGATTTCCAGGATATTTTCCCTGGCGGCGTCCAGATCGACGAGATCCTTTTCCGAGACTTCGTAATCGGGCTTTTTGCCCGCGGCGCACTTCTTTTCGTACTTTTCCGTCTGGCGGCGGAAGCGCTCCTCTTCCTTTTTATTGCGCCCGATCCCGTCGAAATACAGGTTTATGGCGGAACGCAGCGTCGAGCCGAAGGTATAGGCAAGATTGTCCTTGACGACTTCCAGTTTGTCGATCGCCTTTTCCACGGCGGCTTCGATCTTCTTCGCCGCCTCTTTCACCTCCGCAAACTCGAGCGTTTCCCTGCGGAAGGCAGGCAGGGATTCGTCTATCGCCGAAACCGCCGCCTTTTTATTCTCGACGGACTGCCGGTAGGACAAGGTCAGCCCCCGGCTGGCGAGATCGATGAAACCGAGCATGAAATGATCGTCGAGATATTTGCGCAGAAAGACGTTGAGTTCGTCCACGGGCATGTCGGGCACGGGATCTTTGCAGAAGGTCGCATAGTATCCCATCGCGAAGAAATTGGGCTTGGGGAAGGCGACCGCCTCCGCGAGGATGTCCCTCATTTTGCCGAGCAGCTCCGCCGCCTTTTCGTAATCGCACACCGCGCCCTTGCGGCGTTCCTTGCGCAAAATCCGGCGGGCGGCGTCCTTCATCTGCACGGACAGGGGAATGCGCATCGAACGGCGGAGTTCTGCAAGGAGGGTTTTCAATTCCTCCGCCCGCGCCCAGACGACGTACCGGTCGAAGGAACGGGACGCCGACCGCGCGATCTCGAACACGTCCGCGCGCACCCCTTTATACGCCTTCTTTTCGATGCGGAACAGGACGTCGCCGATCTCTTCGATGGCATCGTTCGCCCCTTCCACGGCGCGGTTGTAGGCATTTTCGAGGGCGAGATGCTTGTATTCGAACTTGTCGAAATCGCCGCATTTCTGCTTGTCTTCGGCGCGCACGGCGGGATCGTTTTCCGCCCCCCGCGCCTCGTCCATAAAGGAATTGACGGCACCCAGGGTAGCGTTGAAATCCTTCCGGGACTGTTTTTGACTCAGCTTTCCCTTGATGAGCATGGCTTCGGTGAGCTGTTTGCCCACCCGCATGATGGGATTCAGGCTGGACATGGGGTCCTGGAAGATCATGGCGATTTTGTCGCCGCGGATCTTATGGAATTCCTCTTCGGAAATCTTCATGAGGTCCTGTCCGTCGTAGATGATCTCCCCGCCCTCCTTGATGGCGTTGGGGGCGAGAATGCCCATGACGGCGCGGTTGGTGACCGATTTTCCCGAGCCGCTCTCGCCGACGATCGCCAGCGTTTCGCCCTTATAGAGATCGAAGCTGATATTCCGCACCGCCTGCACCTTGCCGGCGTCCGTGCGGAAGGAAATCTTCAGATCGTGAACGGAAAGTTTGATTTCTTTTTCCATGATATATTCTCCCGATTCCGTAATCAATTCCGCAGCGTATCAGTCGGATCCGCGCAGCGACGGGTTGAAGGCGTCGCGCAAACCGTTTCCGAAGAGGTTGAAGCTGAGCATCATCAACGCCAGGAAAAGAGACGGGAAGAGCGCGATATGCGGCGCGGTGGACAAGAACTCCTGCCCCGCGGCGATCAGCGTCCCCACGCTGGAAATCCCCGCTGCGGACAAATTGATAATGTTCAGATACGAGAGGTTGACTTCCGAATAGATCATGGACGGAATGACGAGCGCACAGCTGGTGATCAGCGTGCCGATGGCGTTGGGGAAGATGTGCTTGAAAATAAGCCGCCTGTCCTTGGCGCCCAACGTGCGGGCGGCGAGGACGTATTCCTGGTTTTTATATCGGTAGAACTGCATTCGGGTAGTGCTCGCCATGCCTATCCACCCCGTCAGGAAGAAGGCGATAAACAGGATGATGGCAGGTCCCGTCGAACCCATGTGCAATTTGAGCAAAGTGATGACGATCATGCTGGGCACCGCCGAGAGGATGTCGGAGAAGCGCTCCATGACGAGGTCGACCTTGCCGCCGTAATACCCTTCGATCGCGCCGTAAATGGCGCCGACGAGCAGATTCACAACCGCCACGCAGATGGAGAACAGGAAGGAGAACTGCGCGCCCGACGCAAGACAGGTGAGAATATCCTGTCCCGTCCCCGTCGTGCCGAACAGGAAATAGGGTTCGGTGATGCCGTCTTTCAGCCAATACGAATGATAGAAGATGTAATATTCGTAGTAATTGACGCGGCACTCGTAGTTGTTTCCGGACATGGAGCGGGCATAGACGTAATAATAGGTATTGCCGTCCTCTCCCGCGATGCCGTCCTCGCCTTCGATACGGAGGGAATCGTAATCGTCGTCGATATATTCCGCCATATCCTGCCAATAGACGGGAATGACGTTGCCGTTCTCGTCGTAGACGATCTGGGTGCGGGAAGTACCCGTCGTTTCGTAGTAGTAGTTGGCGTTGCCGGAATCCTGCATCGCCTGCGGCCGATCAGAAACGCGGATGGTGGGATAGATGACCTGCACGTCGTTTTCGAGCTGATATGCCTGAATCGCCTGGTACTCCGCCGCGGAGAGGATGAGATAGTCCATGCCCGCGCTGTGGTAGGAATCGAGCCGGAAAGTATATAAGGCATCCGAACCCTCTCCCTCCACCGAGTATTCCTGATTTTTGACGGCATTGTGCCCCGTTTCCTGCCCCATGGCATAGTAATAGGTAAAAGTCTGCTGCCCTACCGTGGTGCTTTCGCAGCCGTCCCAGAAAGAAGTGTTTTCAAACAATTTGTTCTTGGGCAGGGTGCGCACGAAATGCGAATCGGTATAATCCACCGTATATTGCGTGAAAAAAGGCACGACGATCGCAAACAGCAGCAGAAAGAGGATGACGAACGCGCCCACGATCGCCCCTTTGTTCTTGCAGAAACGGGAGAGGGCGTCCCGCATATAGCTGCGGGGCTTGGTCGCCAGCTTTTTGTCGTGCCCGAGATCGCGGACAGAAGCAAACTGAAATTTTTCTTTGGGTATGTTGTCGTATTTTGTCTTTTCCATGTTTTTCACCTTTTGACCGGATCAAAGCAAAGTTCCCGTTGAACAATAGTCGCACAGACGGCGGCTTTCTTATCCCCTCCGTCTCGCTTTGCTCGCCACCTCCCCTTTCCAAAAGGGGAGGCATGTGGGGGGGCGTTTCGCGCACTCACGCCGGAGAGGCATGACTGGTGGAGGCGACAAAGTATCGGGCGATGAATGACGCGCGGGAATTCCGTTAAAGTCAGGTAATACCGAAGTTTTAAGTGTTAGTCGCTTGTCAGACGCGAAGCGCAAGGCTTTCCGCCGGGGAGCGTACTTAGACGTACGTGACCCAAGGAAAACGCAGCGCGACAAAGTATGGCAAGATGAATAACGCTTAAAACTACTTGGCGCCCATGCGGATGCGCGGATCTATAAACCCATAACTGATATCCACCACAATCCCCGCGGCAAGCCCGACCAGCGTATAGAAGCCGGAGAGCAGCATGAAGAAATCATAGTCCTGATCCCTAATGGACTCGAGATAAAGCCCGCCGACGCCGGGGATGTTATACATGCTCTCGATGATGAGCGAACCGCTTAAAACGGCGACAAATTCGCTTAAAATCATGGGAAAGATGGGCACCATGGCGTTGCGGAGGGCGTGCCGGACGGTCGCCTGACCGCGGGTGAGCCCCTTGGTGCGCGCGAGCAGCATAAATTCGCCCGTCAGAACTTCGGTAAGCTCCGCGCGCGTATACCGCGCATAGCCCGCAATCGAACTGAGACAGAGCGAAAACACCGCGGGCAGCATGGCACGGAACATCGGCCAGGTGAAATAGTCGTATCCCTCGCCCATCGACAGAGGGAACCATCTCAGCCGATAGCAGAACACATATTGGATGATAAGCCCCATGACGATGGAAGGGATGGAAATCAGCAGGATAACGCCGACGGAAATGACCTGGTCCTGCCATTTGTTCTTTTTGAGCGCCGCCAGAATCCCCAGCCCCAAGCCGATAGGCACGCCGATCAGCGTGGAATAGACATTGATAAGCACCGTAGGCGGCAGTTTTTCGACAAAGACGTCCCAGACGGGCTGATTGCGGTATTGCAGCATACTCACGCCGATGCCGAAATCGCCGTTGAGGAAAATGCGGCGAAGGTAATTTCCGAACTGGATCATGACGGGCACGGTATCGAACGACCACATACGCGTCGTCTCGTCATAGACGACGTTGCAGATATACCCTCTCGCCTCCAGCTGACCGTAGATGAGTTTGGCGTCCTGCCCCACCTGTACGTTGACGACGATGGGCAGCATCTTGATGAGTACGAAGCACATAATCATGATGATGCAGAATGTCATGAGCATCAGCCCGATGCGCTTCAACGTGTATTTAAGCATATACATAGGCAAATTCTCCAAACATGGTATGGCGGGCGCAGCCCTTGGCGCCCCTTTCGTAAAACGCAGCTGTCATCCCCGCGCAAACGCACGGATTTTTCCCTCTTTTTTCCTTTCCTTATTTAAGCCCAAAAGCGGGAACGGAAAATCCGTCCCCGCCAAAGGCATGCCGAAAAGGACATCAATAGGTCTGCCTGTAAAGGCTTTCCAGGTTGCCGCCCTGACTGGACACGAACGAAGTCCATTCGCCGTCCGTGTAGTTGACGATCATATAGCGGTAACCGCCGAAGCCCATGAAGATGTTGTACTCGTCGGTGATGTTGGAGAACTTCGCGCCGTACAGCACCGCGCTGTATTCGGACGTCGTCTGGATCGAATAATACTTCCCGAGGATATACTCTTCAAGTTTGGCGAGCAATTCGAGACGGACGTTTTCGTCGACCGCGCCGCTGCCCCAGTTAAAGGTATATGTCATTCCGTCGCGGCGTTCCGCGATGCCGTTCAGGCAGCAATACCAGTTGAGCACGCTCATGGTATAGGTCTGGCCGGACTGTGCATAGTCCCCTTCGGGCATCGTGTACGTCATCATATCCGTCGTAGTATCCCACCAGGTGGCATACATAAGCCCCGCTTCGGGATCGACGTAGCACTGCAGCGTGCCGGCGGGATCGAACGCACCGCCCGTGAAGCCCGTGCTGGCGGCGAGATCGTACTCGTTGCGGCGGAAGGCGTTCGCCCAGTCGTCGCCGAACGAAGTATTATATTCGAGCGTGATCTTTCCTTCGAGCGAAGTTCCTTCGAGCAATGCCGTCAAAGCGCTGCTGAGGAAGGAATTGATTGTGTCATACGTCGTGTTCTGTTCGGCAAACCCGAGAATAATGGTGATCTGCTTACTGGGATCATACCCGTATTCCGAAGCGTTGGCGGTGAGTTCCTGATACGCCTGCTCGACGAGGACTTTCGCCTGTTCGAGGTTGTACCCGGTCATCGCGTCGTAAGCGGTCTCATAGCTGCTGTACTGTCTGCTGCCGTCCGTCCAGGTGCCGTCACCGTTTTCGGTGAAGCCGTACACGCGGAGCAGCGCCTCTTTCGCATACACCGTATCCCGGTACACGCCGCCGTTTTCCACGTCGTAGTAGTAGCTGGGCCCGAGCAGACCGAGGCAGGTCTGGTGGGAAGTATAGACGGTGGTGTTATAAGAACTGCGGTTGAGCGCAAGCGAAAGCGCCTTGCGGAATTCGGTGATCGCGAGGATGCCGTTGTTTCTGCCGTTGGCTTTCAGCGCGTCGAGGCCGGCATACACCTGGATGCCGAACGTACCCGTGCCGGGAGCATAATAAGTGTAACGGGAGCTTCTGTACGTTTCCTTATGCCCGACGTCAAGGCCGACTTCGTCCGTCGCACCGCTGAGGAAGTTCATCCACTGCTGTTCCGTGCCTTCGATGCGCAGACAGTTGATCTCGGTGACGTTATACTGGTTGGCATTGTCTTCGAGATCGTAGCCGTACCAGTTGTCGTTTCTCGAAAGGGTGTAGGAGTGGCCGCCCTGGAACTGGGTCAGCTTATAAGGTCCCCAGCTCGCCGTCGTCGCCACCGAAGAGCCGTAGTTGGACGTCCACAGCGTAGAGCCTTCCACGGGCGCAATCTTACAGCTCTCGTACAGATCTTCTTTGACGAGCGGGAAGTTCTGGAAGTTGTAAGCGGCTTCATAGGAGAGCGTGCCGTCTTCGTCCAGCGCATAGATAGGGCTGTCGAGACAGATGACCAGCTCATAGGTGCTGGGCGAATAGAATCCGACGTCCTCAAAAGAGAAGTCCTTATTCGTGTTTTCCACGCGGATCCCGACCGTGCTCTCATAATCGGCGCCGACTTCAAAGTACGCCGCATAGGCGTCGTAGACCATCTTTGCGCTGAACAGATAGGCGGAGAAGTCCACTTTGTCCTCGACCATCCGCTCGGTGTCGATCGTCCCGTCGTCGTTGACATACTCGAACAAGGTATTGCTCTCGTTCGTCTCGTCGAAGATCATCGGGTCGAAATAGACCTGGGTGTCGTCGATCGGCGCCCAGTCGCCGCTGAACGTGTTCGAATAATCGAGGGTCAGCGCCGAAGAGGTCACGTTGCCTTCGTCGTCGTATTGGAGATCGTAATCGGTTACGGCAATAGCGCCGTTCGCGCCGTAAAAGTTGCCCAAATCGATATACAGCTCCTCTCCGGCTTCGATCGCCGCCGCGTTGGATTCATAACCGTGCGAAGCGACGGTTTCATAGATGTAATCGGATTCGCTGTACAAATACTGACGCGCGCCCTTCACGCTCATATTGATGTAATAGGTGGAAGCGCGCATATTGAAGAAGAGCGGATTGAGCAGTTCCTGCATCGTGTAGACGAAGTCTTCCGCCGTGATGGGGGTGCCGTCGTCCCATTTGAGGTCGTCGCGCAGCGTGAATTTCCACGCATAGCCGCCCGCAGACTTCTGCTCCGCTGTGTAACCCCATTTGGAATCCACCGAAGAGGTGACGTCTTCGATCGCCGTCGCCGCCGAGTATTTCACTTCATATCCGCCGGGAACGATCGCGTCCGCGTTGATCGTGCCGTCCGCGTTGAACTTCCCGCCCAGTGATTCGTCGAATTCGTAATCGTATTCAAAAAAGCTGCTGACGATGTTATACAGAATCTGGGTATCGTTATTGTCCTGATAGGTCAGCTCGTTCCAGTTGCTGGGCATAGTACTCGTATAAGTACGATAGGTACCCTGTTTCAGATTCGCATCGGGAACCCCCGAAGAATCCGTTCCTCCGCCGCAGCTCGCCGCAAATGCCGCCGTTGCCGTCAGCGCCGTCGAGAGCGCGACCACGCGCCATTTCTTTTTCATTGACTGTCTCCTCCTGAAAAAATTTTTTGTCATTTGAAAGGTTTTTATACTGCCCTCCCGCAGCCGACTTTCCCGCCGGCCTCTCAACGCAGAAACTTTCCCGTTCCCGCGCCCTTCCGGGTTCCTCCGATAAAGTTTTTTTCCACAGGCAAGCGGACAGCGCTTGCCTGTGGACGGGGCGAATATAAAAGATTCGCCGAGCGCACAGAAATTTTTCTGCTCGCATCGGCTCCCCTCAAATCTATGATACGCATATTATAACAACATCGGATTTATTTTGTCAATCGATTTTCACGATGTTTTCATGAAAATTGTATGAAAAAATGTGAAGGTAATATAACAAAATCTTATACTTTTCGTTTTTATGCCCTTTATAAGCCCGTTACAATCTCCTTTTGTCCGCAATTTGCCGCCAACCTCCTTTGCACAAGGGAGCCATAATGTGGGACGCGGTGTCGCCTCTTTCTCTCCCCCTTAAAACACGCCCGTATGGACGAAAGCGCTCCCCGCGAATTTCGCGGGGAGCGCTTCTTTCCGCGCCCGTTAAGGGCGCGGAAACGTTCCGAAAATCAATCCCTATCACTTGACGCTGAACAGCAGATCGGTATAAGTGGGGAAGGGCCAATACTCCGCCGAGCAGAGTTTTTCCGCTTCGTCCGCGTACCTGCGCACCGCCTCCATGTCGGGCACGACGACGTGCGCCATCCGCTGAGAGGATTCTCTCTCCCCTTCCGGCATGTCCGCAAGATCGCTTTCAAGCTTGCGCACCGCCGCCATCATATTCTCGTTTGCGGCAGCCAGGGTTTTGATGACCGCTTCGTCTTCGGCGCAGGGCAGATCGACGACCGACTTTTTCGCCATCAGCGCACTGCACAGATCGCCGACGTAGGAAGAGACGGCGGGATAGATCTGCTTTTTCGCCATGTCGAGCATGGTGAGCGCTTCGATGCGGATGGTCTTGACGTAGTTTTCCAACTGTATCTTGGCGCGGGCGATCGCTTCGGACTCGGTATACACCCCCTGTTCGACGAACACGTCGATGTTTTCCTTCTTGAAAAATTCGGGAACGGCGTCCGCCGTGTTCTTGTTGTTGAGAAGTCCCCTCCTCTCCGCTTCCGGTTCCCATTCGGGCCCATAGCCGTTATAGTTGAAAATGACGCGGTAGTGCGCTTTGAGCAGCTTTTCCGTATACGCCTTGCAGTCCTTCGCGAAATTCTCCGAACGCTCCAGCTTTTCCGCCGCCACGGAAAACTCCTGCGCGACGATCGTATTCAGCACGATGTTGGGGTCGGCGACGGACGCCGCCGAACCGAGCATGCGGAATTCGAATTTATTTCCCGTAAACGCAAAGGGAGAGGTGCGGTTGCGGTCGGTGGAATCGATGGGAAAAATGGGGGATTCGGGCACCCCGATGGAGCCCTTGACCGGCTCGCTCGGCGTGTAGTTTTTGCCCAGAACGATGCTGTCCACCAACGCGCCGAGCTGGTCTCCGAGATAGACGGAGATGATGGCGGGGGGCGCTTCGTTGGCGCCGAGACGGTGGTCGTTCCCCGCGGACGCGACGCAGGCGCGCAAAATCCCCTGGTATTTGTCCACCGCCGCGATCACGCAGGCGAGCACGAGCATGAACAGCGCGTTCCCCTCCGGATGGTCGCCGGGGTCGAGCAGATTCAGCCCCGTGTCCGTGGACAGAGACCAGTTGTTGTGCTTGCCCGAGCCGTTGATCCCCTCAAAGGGCTTTTCGTGCAGCAGGCAGACCATGCCGTGCCGCTTCGCCACCTTGCGCATGACCTCCATCGTCAGCTGGTTGTTGTCCACCGCGATGTTGGTCGTCGTGAACACGGGCGCAAGTTCGTGCTGGGCGGGCGCCACTTCGTTGTGCTTGGTCTTGGCGAGAATGCCGTAACTCCACAGCGTCCGGTCGAGATCGTGCATGAACTCGGCGATGCGGGGCTTCAGGACCCCGAAATAGTGGTCTTCGAGTTCCTGTCCGCGGGGTGCGGGCGCGCCGAACAGCGTTCTGCCCGTCAGGATGAGATCCTCCCTCTCTTCGTACACCTTTTCGTCGACGAGGAAATATTCCTGTTCGGGGCCGACCGTCGTGGCGACCTTGCGGCAGTCTATGCCGAACAGTTTAAGGACCCGCTTTGCCGCGCGGTCGATCGCCGTCATCGATTTGAGAAGGGGCGCCTTTTTATCCAGCGTCTCCCCCGTGTACGAGACGAACACGGTGGGGATATACAGCGTCCCCTCCTTCACGAAGGCGGGCGACGTGGGATCCCATGCCGTATAGCCGCGGGCGGCACACGTCGCGCGCGACCCGCCCGAAGGGAAGGAGGAGGCGTCCGGCTCCCCGACGATGAGGGATTTGCCCGTAAGCTGCATGATGACGACGTCCCCGCCGCACGGCTCGATGAAGCTGTCGTGCTTCTCCGCCGTCAGGTTGGTGAGGGGCTGGAACCAATGGGTGTAATGGGTCGCGCCCTTGCTCACCGCCCAGTCCTTCATCGCGTTCGCCACCGTGTCCGCGATGGACATGTCGATGGGCTGCCCCGCGTCGATCGTCTTGCGCAGCGATCTGTACACGTCCCGCGGCAGCGTACTGCGCATCACCACGTCGTTGAACACGTTCTCGCCGAACATCGAGGGGATGTCCATCGTTCCGGTCTTGTCCTTTCCTTCCATATTCCGTCTCTCCTTTGGATAAAAGTTTTTTCGCTTTTGGTATATTCCGCAAAAATCCCCCGTAAAACCGCGCCTTTTGCGTTCCGAATACAGAAGCATTATAAAAAAACGGGCGGAAAATGTCAAATCATTTCCGCTCGTTTTTTTGCAAAAGCAGATAAAATCCGTCCGCCCCGCAGATAACTTTTTTTTCTTTCGTTTTTTTCGGCATTTACCTTACAAAACAAACTTTATATGCCGAAATCCCGCCTGCAAAAGCCGTTTTCGGGTGTAAACCGACCCGATTTTGCGCCTTTTACCGTGAAAAACAAAGTTTATCCATCTTCCCGCCCCTCCGCTTTCCGGGGCGGTTTGGCGCCGAAAAAGGCGTAAAAGGTACAGGGGATGTTGGCGTTGAAAAACCGCTTTTTCCGATCCGCCCGCCTGCCGAAATCCCGCTCGAAATCGGGCCGGGAGGTGAGGACGTACGCGCTCCATTCGGGCAGCGCCCGATACGCCCGCCCGAACGCCGCATACAGCGCGCGCACCTCTTCGGCGCCAAACAGCCTCTCCCCGTAGGGCGGATTGCAGACGATGGCGCCGTACTCCCCGCGCGCGGAAAAATCCCGCACGTCGGACACGGAAAAGGAGATCCTGTCCCCCACGCCCGCCCGCTTGGCATGCCGACGGGCGGCGGACACCGCTTCGGGGGAGATGTCGGAGGCGAAAATGTGCAGCCTGCGATCCCGCAGGATCCCGTCCTCCCCCTCTTCCCGCGCCCGCGCCGCGGCGTCGGCGGGGACAAACGCCCAGTTCTCGAAATCGAACCGCCGCCGCAGTCCGGGCGGGATGTGCAACCCCTTCATCGCCGCTTCTATGGGCAGCGTGCCGCTGCCGCAGAAGGGATCGGCAAACGGCTTTTCGGGGTCGGCGTCCGGGTGCCAGAGGGAGAGGTCGATAAGCGTTGCCGCCAGCGTCTCTTTGAGGGGCGCCGTATAGGCGAGATCGCGGTATCCCCGCTTGTGCAGCCCCTCGCCCGAAGTGTCGACGCTGACGGTGACGACGTCGCGGAGAACGGAAAAATCGACGACGGTGCGCGCGCCGCTCTCGTCGAAGGTCTTGCGGCCGGGCGCAAGTTTGTCGGCAAGCCGTCGGATGATCGCCTTTTTCGCCACCCCGCCCGCCGCCTTCACGGCGGCAAGCCGGCTGCCCGCGCTCTTGCCGTCCATGAGGATGCGGGAATCGACGCGCAGCCAATCCTCCCAGGGCAGGGAATAAAACCCGTCGTACAGCTCGTCAAAGGTGACCGCGGGGAATTTCGCCAGCCGGACGAGCACCCTCTCCCCGCTGCGGAGAAAGAGATTGAGCCGGGCGACGTCCCGCCAATCTCCCGAAAGTTGTATCCTGCCGTCAAAGGCGGGCGCCTTGGGATAGCCGAGAGACAGAAGCTGTCTTTTGACCACCCCTTCCGCCCCCGCCGCCACGGGAACGAGTAAATCCATTTTTTCTTCCTCCGTTTTATCCGACTTCCCCGCACTCATCTCACCCCTGCCCCAAGCAAAACGAAGTTTTGCGCAATACGGGTCAAGGGACAATGTCCCTTGCGGGTGCAGGGCGAAGCCCGCAATCCTTTATCGCGTAGCGGTCAACGCCGTCAGGCGCAATTTATTCCCCCATAAGCAAGTCGCAGACTTGCGCCGACTCGGAGTCAAGGGACAATGTCCCTTGCGGGTGCAGGGCGGAGCCCGCAATCTTCACCGCGTCAGCGGTCAGCGCCGTCAGGCGCAATTTATTCCCCCATAAGCAAGTCGCAGACTTGCGCCGACTCGGAGTCAAGGGGCATTGCCCCTTGCGGGTGCAGGGCGGAGCCCGCAATCTTCACCGCGTCAGCGGTCAGCGCCACAAGGCGCACTCTATTCCCACAATAAGCAAAACGAAGTTTTGCGCTTCATTGCCGTCAGGCAATCCCCGCCGTCAGGCGTACCCCTTCCCAAACAAGCAAACCGCAGGTTTGCGCCCTACCGCGCCGGCGGTCAAACGCGGCTTTGCCGCGAATCATTCCCGCAATAAGCAAGTCACAGACTTGCCTTCCCATTCCCCACAAAGCAAAACGTAGTTTTGCGCAATACGAGTCAAGAGGCATTGCCTCTTGCGGGCGTGGGCAGCGCCCACAAATAAAACCATTGCCGTCAGGCAATCGAACGCTCGCCGCAACCCTGCCCCGTTCAATCCGCAAAAAGGATTATTTGCTATCCCCTCTTGTCCCCGCGAAAAACGGAACATATCCCCGTCAGACGGCCTTGTCCTTCTGCAATTTTCTCGCCGCAGCCGCCGCGAGCCGCACTTCGTCGTCCGCAAAATCCGCCCCTTCGTCGTCCAGCTTCTCCTGCTTTTTATAATCGGAGCAGAGATATTTTTTCGTCTTATAGCCGATGAGGAAGGTCAGAAAGGCGCTCACCGCCCCCTGCACGGTGCTGTCCACCAGCGTGTCCACAAAGGGGATTTTGCGCGCCACCCCCGCGAAGAACTTTCCGAACACGTTGAACCAGTTGACGTTCTGCATCCCGTAGGCGATGAGGGCGTTGCGCAGCACCGCCACGTATATGCGGAACAACTTGGCGTAAGAGGGGCGGTAGCCGTAGGCGCCGACAATCTGTTTGACGAGGGAAAGATTGATGAGCAGCACCGCCAGCCCGTCTACTTTGTCGTTCTGAGACACGGAGGTGATGAGAAACGCCTTGCCGGCGCTCCCGCGGATGAGGGAGCCGGCGAACTTCCCCACGTCCGTCGAATACGCCTCCTTCATCGCGCCTTTCAGCGCCGCCCTGTCCCGGCTTTCGAGTGCCGCCGAGATCTTGTCCGCCCGCTCCGCCGAAAGGTAACGGAATTTTCGGTTTTTGGGATCGGCGTTATACCGCACGAGCGCGCGGGCGACCTCTTTAAGCGCCCGATAGTTCCGCCGCCGCGCCATATTGCACTTATCCGCCGTCACGTCGACGACGAAGAAGCGGGAAAACAGCACCCTGACGATCGGACGGACGATAAAAACGCCGACCAGAATCGCGGTGACCGCAACCATGGTATAGCCGAAAATCCTGTTGACCTCAAAACAGAGGACGAGCAGATCGGCGACGGCGGCGACGACCAGCAAAAGGATGACGAACACCGCGGCAAAGATGAGCGCAAAAAAGGTCTTTTCGTTTTTCTGGCGGAAGGCGTCGGAAACGGAATCGGAAAAGGTGTACTCCTCTTCGCCCGCCAGATATTTTTTCGCCTTCGGCTCTTCGGAGAGTTCCGCGGGCAGATTTTTCTTTTTCATAAACTCCTCCCCTCCCGGACGTCCGCCGGGAAGAACTTCGTTTGTGAGATTATACCACAGTCGCCGCCGAAAAGCAAGCAAAAGTCCCGAAAAAAGCCGCATTCGGCAGCCGAAGGAGAGAAAATCGCCCGCAACCGGTTGAAAACAGGCGGAAAAACGGCGCCGGAATGACGGCAAAAAGCGGGTCGGAAGAGACAAAAAACGGCAAAATCGGGAGGAAAAACGGAGAAAATGAAAAAATTTCCTATGCCGTTTCCTTTCCTTTTTCCGCGGTTTATAGTATAATAGAAAGCGGAACAGCGGGCGCGCGGAAGGCGCGCCGCGGGAGAAATATCATGCTCGATTACACGAAAATGGCGATCAGGCAGACGGTGTCCGACCTCAGACGGGTGGACTACATACGCAACGTCGCCACGCAGATCATATACATACTCTATCTCGTCTACAACCTCATCGCCGGCGCGGGGTATCTCGCGCTCAACATCGTCCTTCTCGTCATTTCCGCCGCCTATTTCGCCTTCTTTCTCACGGTGACGGCGTGCGGCAAATCCCCCGAAGGCAGGCGGCTGAAAAAGCGGGGCACCGCCGTCTACGTCTGGTGCAAACGGCTGATAAAGCTGTTCACGCTGGGGCTGACCGTGTACGGCATCTGCACCGCCGTGGAACACGTCTCCGCCCTCTCCGTCATTCTCGCCGCCCTCATGATCGTCGGCTGGTGCCTGCAAATCGTCTTCGAAGTCCTCATCAAGATCCTGACAAACCGCGTGAATTTCCTTTTGGAGGCGCTGGAAGCCGATCTCGACGGGATGCTCAAACCCGTGCGCACGGTGGGCAATTTCTTCAAAAAAATCGCGGGCAAGGAAGTGCCGCCCCCCAAACAGCCCACCAAAAACCAGCTGAAACTCAAAGAAAAAGTGGAGGCTTTCCGCGCCGAACAGAAGCGTAAAAAGGCGGAGGACAAACTCCGCCGCGACGCCGAACGCGCCGCCGGAAAAGAAGCCGCGCGGGAGGAGAAAAAACGCAAAAAGCAGTCCGCCCGCATCGAGGCGAAGCTGCTGAAAGCCGCGGACAAGAAGGCGAAAGAGGACGAACGGGACACCTCCGTGCTTCCCCTCCCCGCCGCGGAAGAACCGGAGGCGCCGGCCGCAGCGCGCCCCTCCCTCTCCGAAAAATTCAGGCGCTGGCTGAAAGGGGAACCCCTCTCCCCCGAAAAAGAGGTGTTCGAGCCGGACGCGCGGGAAAGCGCGGACGCGTCGGACGGCGCGGATTTCCCCGACGAATTTCTGCCGCCCGATACCCCGCCCGAAAGCGGCGAAGATCGGAAAATTTGGGAAGGCGCGCTGTTTGCGGCGGACGACGAAGAGAGCGACGGGGAGGACGACGAAAAGCGCCCCGCCCCCTCTTCGGAAGACGAGACGGGGGAAACCGCCCTGTCCGAAAGCGCAGACGACGGGGACAGGGAAGAGATAACGAAGAAAAAGCGCTTTCGTTTCCCCTTCGGAAAGCGGAAGGAATAAAGCGGAACAAAACGCCGGATAAACCGCAGAACGCCGCAGGCGCGCCCGGACGGGCGCGCCTGTATTTTATCATCCCCAACCCACAATTCCTAATTCCGGATTGCCCTTCCGCGGTCCTCCTCCCCCGCCTTGAAGTTATAGACGGGGCGGAGCCGTTTCACGATTTCCGCCGTGGGCGAGATGTTCGCGGCGATCTCTTCCATCCCCTTGTACGCCATGGGGCTTTCGTCCAGCGTGCCCTCCCCCACGCAGGTGGTATATACGCCTTCCATCTGCCGCCGGAACTCTTCGACGGACAGCGTCGCCGCAGCCCTGCCCCGGCTCATCAGCCTGCCCGCACCGTGCGGCGCGCTGCAATTCCAATCTTCGTTCCCCTTCCCGACGCAGAGGAACGCCCCGTCCCGCATGTTGACGGGAACGAGCAGCCTCTCCCCCTTCTCCGCCGAAACCGCGCCTTTGCGCAAAATCATTTTCTCCGTATCGATGTAGTTGTGCACGGTGGCAAACCGATCGGAGGGAGTGAGGCGCATCGTCCGCAGAATGACCTCCGCCATCGCGCGGCGGTTGAGGTCGGCAAACGCCTGCACGATCTTCATGTCGGCGATGTAGTCCCGGAACAACCCGCCCGAAACATACGCCCTTTCGGCGGGGATGTCCGCTCTCTTCTCTTTCATCTCCTGAATGGCCGCCTGTATCTCCCGCTGCCGCCCCGCCTCTTTCAGCGCGGCGATGCGCTCCCGAATCTGCGCCGCGGAATTGCCGCAAAGCTGTTTGTAGCCCTCGCTCTGATAATACGCCGCGACTTCCAGCCCCAGATGCCGGCTGCCCGAATGGATGACGAGATACTTTTTCCCCTCTTCGTCCTCGTCCATCTCGATGAAATGATTGCCGCCGCCCAGCGTGCCGACGCTGCGGCGGGCGAGTTCTTCGTCGACGTGCGCAAAGCATTTCAGACCGGCGAGCGCCGCCCCTTCGGCGAAGGGATGGGGCAGAGCGCGGCAGTTCATCCCCGAAGGAATCCCTTCGCGGATACACCCGTCCAGCGCGGCGAAATCGATGTCCCGCTCCTGAAGTTCGACGAGTTCCATGCCGCAGCCGATGTCCACGCCCACCATGTTGGGCGACACCTTGTCCGAAACGGTCATCGAAGTGCCGATCGTGCAGCCCGCCCCCGCGTGTACGTCGGGCATGATGCGGATTCTTTCCCCCGCATACGCCTCCGTGTCGCAGAGGGCTTTGATCTGCTCTTCCGCCCCCTCTTCGATCCGGTCGGTAAACACCTTCGCTTCGTTGTATCTGCCCCGGATGATCTTCATTTTATCCCTCCCCTCTCCGCGCCCGCCGCGGAAATGCAATCAGAATTTTTATCGGAATTCCCTCAAAAATGATCAAAAACAAAAAGTCGGAACGGATATAACCCCGTACTTCTCCGCTCCGGCGCCGCAAAACGGCGCCAAGTTTTCGCGCGCGACCTCCGCCTGTTATGCTATGCCTTTCGGCGATTTTCCAAAGTCCTATACCTTAAACGATGTTTATAACGGACAAGGGACAATCCTTAACCCGGACGTTACACCCAAGCGATCACCGGCTTTTCCCATTACTCCAAATAAGATTTGTGCCGAAGCCCGCCGCGCGGGGAAATATTCTGTTTTTTTCGGCTGCGCCCCGACGGCGACCCCGTCGTTCCGATCGACTTCCGATCGCAGCCCGATTTTGCCCTTTGGCGGCGCGCATAAAGCAAACCACAAGGGGAACGCGTTCAGATCTCGACGAGATTGGTCAGATTCGCCCGATCGATCGCCACCTGCAGGCGGCAGATTTCGGCGTACAGTTTTTCCTGATCCCGCTCCGCCTCTTCGGGGTCGTAAAGGCATTCGGTGTATTCCAGAACGCCGTTTGCCGTGATGCGGCGGGAGAGTTTTTCGTAGCTGCTCAATTCGGAAAGCCGCGCGTATTCGGCGTTATACTGCGCGAGGCAGACGAGCGCCTCCCCCAGCGTAAACCCGAACCCGTCCAGAACCGTCTCGCAGTTCGCCTTCGCGAGCGCGTGCTTGATCCTGCGGATCTCCCCGTCGATCTCCCCGATCTCCCTGCGGGCGGCGGCGTAGTCGTACCTGGTTTTCCGCATCTCCTCCCCCTCCCGGTAGGACACGCGGCTGCGGGTCTCCTCCGCGCGGACGATCAGCCGTTTTTTCTCCTCCAACTCCCGGATTTTTTTCATCGCTTCGCTGTTGCATACTTTCATCGTTTCGTCCTCCTTTTTCGCCTGTTTTAGCTCGTTTTTGCCGATTTGCGGGGGCACCCCCGAAAGACGATCCGATTATATCACAAAAAAACCGCGCCGTAAAGACGCAGTTTCCGACACATTTCCGACCCCTTATTTTTGGACGATTTTAAGCGATATTCGGATAAAATCTCCGAATATTTTGCCGATTTTAATAAAAATATAATTTATATACGCCCCCTTTTTATGGTATAATCGGGCAAAGGAGGAAAAAATTTTTATGGAAAAGCTGAAAATTTACGTCACCGCGCACATCGCGGACGTGCTCGCCAAAGACGCCGAAAATTTCGAATTTTATAAAAAGGACGGCAGAACCCTCAACAAAAACGCCCTTCTGACCAAAATCGTCGTCCACTATTCCGGGCGCTTCTCCCGCGAGCAGGCGTCGCTCGCCGATTTTCTCGCCCGGAAGCTGCACGCGGCGGGGAGCGAAGCGGCAAAGGCGCTGCCCGCGATCTTCGACCGCCTCAACGAACGCGCGGCGGCGACGGACGGCGAAAAATTCGACGTTCCGCTCTCCCTCAAACCGACGAAGGAATCGGAGCCCGTCATCGATTACATAGAGGCGTACTCCCTTTCGGGGCGGACGCTGTCCGAATATTTCCGCAGCCTGTTCGCCGCCTATGCCTCCCTGCCGCAGGACAAGCGGGAGGAGATCGTGTTCAAGGCGCAGTACGACGCCCTGTCCGAAGCGATCAGGCGCAAAAAGAAGGTATTTCTCACCACGGCGGCAAAGGCGGCGATGGAAATTTCCCCCTATGCCCTTTCCGGCTCCAAGGAAGAGCTGCACCTCTACCTCATCGGCATGGGCAGAACGTGCTTCCCCCTGCGCCTCTCCCGCATCGCGAGCGTCACCCTCCTGCCCGACGACGCCGTATTTCCCGAAGAACAGGTCCGCCTTGCCGAAAAGATGATCAGATACGGCCCGCAATTCGCCTGTCGGACGGGCGAAGGGAAAGTCCTCGTCGAGCTCACGCCGCAGGGGGAGAAAAAATTCCGGAAACTGTACGTCCACCGCCCCGTCCCCGTGAAAGCGGAGGGCTGCCGCCTCTGGTTCGACTGTTCGCATTTTCAGATCGTGCAGTATTTCGAGCGCTTCGGCAAAGACGCGCGCGTGATCTACCCCGAAAGCGTCCGGAACGCAATCGTTTCCTTTCACCGCCGCGCCCTTGCCGCTTACGGCGAATTGCCGCCGAAACAAGACCCCATGTAAGCGACGAACACGAAAACAGCCGCCGTTTATCGGCGGCCGGCTTCCTATATTTCGGCAAAATGCTTTGCCCCCTTATCCCTTTTCTGATTCCATGCGTCTCCCCTACTCCATGCCTCCCCTTATGGTAAGGGGAGATCCGCACCACAAACCCCTGCCTCCCCTTATGGTAAGGGGAGGTGTCACGAAGTGACGGAGGGGATAAGAGTAAATCCGCAAAAAGGGCGTCACTTGTTATGCTCTTTTTGCCCTTACGAAATGCGGAGCATGAGCAGGAAAGGAAGGGAACTTTGCCCCGAATGGGGCAAAGAGGGAGGGAAAACCGCGATTTAGCGGAGCAGCGCTCCGCGCGCACGCGGTTGTCTCTCCGTTGAATCTTTCCGCAGACTCTCGTTAAATTTTTTCGGAGAAAAAATTTAACGAAACAAAATGTATGGGGAGGTGGTGCGAAGCACCGGAGGGGATAAGAAGTTCGGTTTTCGATAGTGCAAATCGAAACGCCGGAATCAATCCGCAAAAATCACTTCACGGCGTCCAGAATCCCCTTGCAGCCGCGCAAAATGTCTTCGTATGCCGCGACGAAATCCCGCGTGTACCACGGGTCGGACACGTCTTCGCCGCTCCCCGCAAAAGAGAGCAGTTTTTTGCACTTTTTCCCGTTTTTCCCGCCGAGAATGCGCTGCGCCGACCGCAGATTGCTCTCGTCCATACAGGCGAACAAGTCGTATTTGTCCCCGTCCGCCGCGGTCAGCTGCACGGCGCGTTTCCCGCCGCAGGAAATGCCCTTTTCCGCCAGCAGCGCCCGCACGGGCGGATAGACGGGATTGCCGACGTCTCCCCAGATCTCTTCCGAGGACACGCCCGCGGAGGCGGCGAAAAACTCCTCCGCCCTGCCCGCCTTTGCGGCGAGGTCCGAAAAGACGAATTCCGCCATCGGCGAACGGCAGATATTGCCGTGACAAACAAACATGATCTTATACATGGGTGCCTCCTTTTCTGAAAACGATCATTCCCGGAACTGATAGCGGTACAGTTCGGCATACAGTCCGCCCAAAGCCACCAGCTCGTCGTGCGTGCCCCGTTCGGAGATGTTCCCGTCCGTGACGACGAGAATCTCGTCCGCGTTCTTGACGGTGGACAGCCGGTGCGCGACGACCAGCGTCGTCCGCCCTTCGGACAGTTCGGAAAGGGCGCTCTGGATCTGCATTTCCGTCATGTTGTCCAAAGCGCTCGTCGCTTCGTCGAGAATGAGGACGGGCGGGTCTTTCAGAAAGGCGCGCGCGATGGAAATGCGCTGTTTCTGACCGCCGGACAGGCGCACGCCCCGCTCCCCCACCTCCGTGTCGTAGCCGTTGGACAGGGTCATCACGTAGTCGTGGATGTTCGCCCGTTTCGCCGCCATGACCATCTCCGCCTCCGACTTGTCGGGCGAGCCGTACAGAATATTGTCGCGGATGCTGCCCGCAAACAGAAATACGTCCTGCGCGACCACGGCGATCTTGCTGCGCAAAAGCTCGGAGGTGACGTCGTTGATATCCGTCCCGCCGATGGAGATGACGCCGCCGTCCCGCAGATAAAACCGGGGCAGCAGGTGGCAGATGGTGGTCTTGCCGCCGCCCGACGACCCGACCAGCGCCACCGTCTCCCCCTTCTTCACGGTGAAGGAAATCCCTTTCAGAACCTCCGTATCCCCGCCTTCGGCGTTTTTATAGCCGAAGGTGACGTCGTCGAACACGATGTCCCCGTCCAGATCCGACTCGACGGGATGTTCCGGCTCGTATTCGGGCGGCCTGTCCATGAGGTCGCAGAATCTGCGGAACCCGGTGATGCCGTCCTGGATCTGCTCGAACAGGGTGACGAGGGTGCGCAAGGGAGTCAGGAGCATGGTGACGTACAGGATGAACGCCGTAAAATCGGCGCCGCTGATGACGCCCTTATAGAATAAAAGTCCGCCCGCGACCAGCGCGATCAGGTACAAAAAGTCGTTGAACGCAGACATGCCCCCCTGAAACATCCCCATCGCGCGATAGGAATCCGAACGGGCTTTTTTGAAGCGCGCGTTGACGGCGTCGAATTTTTTCGTCTCCGTCGCTTCGGCGTTATACGCCTTCGTGATGCGCACGCCCGATACGGAGGACTCGATTTCGGCGTTGACTTCGGCGATCTTCTTGCGCGACTCGTCGAAGGCGCGGTTCATGCGGTCGCGCGCCTTGATCGCGAAAAAGAGCATAAAGGGAATATAGATGAGGACGATGAGGGCGAGCCAGGGATTGATGAGACAGAGCATCACCAGCGCCCCCACCACGGAGATGAGGGAATTGAACAGATCTTCGGGGCCGTGATGGGCAAGCTCGGACACTTCGAAGAGGTCGTTGACGATGCGGGACATGATGCCGCCCGTCTTGTTCTCGTCGAAATAGGAGAAGGGGAGGGTTTCGATGTGGCGGAAAAGCGCCCGCCGCATATCCCCCTGAATGCGCACCCCGAGCACGTGCCCCCAATATCCGACGATATAGGTGAGGACGCTCTTCACCGCGTAAATCGCCGCCATGACGATCGCCCAGACGACGAGAAGGCGCAGGTTCTGGTTGGGGACATAGTCGTTCATGATGTTCCGCGCGATCATGGGATAGAACATGTTGCAGACGGAAATCAGAAAAGAACAGATGAGATCGAGTATAAACAGCCGTCTGTGCGGCCGGTAATAGGAAAAAAATCGGGGAATCAGCTTCATAACCTCTCCGCCGCGCGTCCGCGCGGTCATTTGCGTTCATGCGTTTTCTGCGCGCTCCCGCGCGTGCTTTATTGTATCATATTCCGCCGCGAAAGGCAAGAAAAAACGCCCGCCGCGGGCGCAAAACGGGCGGACGGGCATAAAACGGACGTAAAACGGACGCAAATCGGGCACAGGTCCCTGCCGCGGACGGGTCAGTCCTCCCCGAACACCTCCGCGCCCAGAAGATACCCCGAACGGAAAGCAAGGCGCAGAATATAGTCCTCACGCGCCACACATTCATCCATATCGCGGTCGAGAAATTCATCCAGGAGCTTTTTCTGTTCCTTCGTCAGGGCTTTTTCCAGTTTTTCATAGGCTTCCAAAGAATCCTTCTGCAACCTTTCGGGCGACCGCGTTTCATAGGCGTCCTGCAAATCCCCGTACATCATCTCTTTAAGCACCGAATGTCTCATTCTTCCGCCTCCCCGCCTTTTTCTTTTTTTCCGAATTCCGCCTCACAGATCTCGGTCGCCAGCCGCATCCCCCAACGGAATCCCTGTCGGAAACGCACCTCTTCCCGTTCGCATGCCCAAAGCTCCGCCGCGGACAAAAACGTCTCCCAAAGCGCTTTCTGCCCTTCGGCAAGAGTGGCGGCAAACTGCTCCTCCAAAGCAAGATATTCCTTCTGTTGTTCTCCGGACGCGCAGACGCTCCTGTCGATCAGCGATTCCACGTCCCCGCAAAAAATATCTTCAATCACCGAACTTTTTGCCATAAAAACCTCCTTTTTGTCTTTTATAAATCGCGCCGTTTTGGCCTGCTCCGCGGGACCCTCTCCGCACTTCTCGCGCGCACCCGCTCCGCCGCCCGTAAAATCGGGAACAATAAAATCATATCACACACTTTCGTGTACGTCAAACGTTCCTACACAAAAACGTGTAAAATAGAAATATGGAAAAGATACAAACGGACATCGGAAAAGCGCCGAAAGAACAGCGGGAAGCAGCGGGACTGTCCCAAAGCGAATTGGCGAAAGGCGTAGGAATGCACCAACAGACGATCAGCCGTTGGGAATCGAACGAAAACGTGCCGAACGTTCTCGACTGCATCCGGCTGGCGCAATTCTACGGAATCACCTTGGAAGAGTTGCTGGGAATTTCCCTCCCCTGACTTACGGCCGAATTACGTCGCCGCGCCTGCCTGCGGATTTCGGCAAAACGCGCGCAATTCAGTTTTTCGGCAAGATTATACATAATTTTTATAGCTTCATGTTAAATTCTTAGTATTCTAAGAAAATTTTTCTTTATAGCTACAACTTATCCCCTCCGGTGCTTCGCACCACCTCCCCTTTCCAAAAGGGGAGGCATGATTGATGGGTGCGACACCTCCCCCGCCACACCTTGGCTCCCTTGTGCAAAGGGCGCCGACACCGCACCCACCCCACCATGGCTCCCTTGTGCAAAGGGAGCTGTCAGCCAACGGCTGACTGAGGGATTGTCCGCCCGCTTTTCCGGTCCGTCCAAAAACGCCGGTCCGCCGGCTTCAAAAAATTTTTTTCCCGCCGCCAACAAAAAGGCGGCGACGTTCGTTTAATGGGTGTATTGTCCGAAACGACGGACGGCGACGCCGGACGCCGTGCGGGAAAAATAACCGAAAAGAGGTGAAACCATGAAAAAATACGTAAAAGTTCTGGCGCCGGCTATGGCGGCGGCGCTGACCCTCCCCCTCTTCGCCGCGTGCGGAAAGGACGGGGAAGCAAAAGCGGAAACTTACGTCGGCATCGACGTCAATCCCTCCCTCTCGCTCGTCCTGGACGGGGACGGAAAAGTGCTTTCCGTGCTCGCGGACAACGAAGACGCGCAGGTGCTTTTATACGGCGAGGACCTCACGGGCATGACGGCGGAAGAAGCGGCGGAAAAAATCGCCTCCCTCTCCGTGGAGCTCGGCTATCTCAACGACGAAAACAAGGGCGTGAGCATCACCGTCGAAGGGGAAGCGGGAGAGGTCGAAAGCGCCTTCCGCGCAGCGTTCGAAGGGGCGGCGGACGGCATTTCCTTCTCCTCCGGCGGCACTTTCTCCCAGAACCGCAAACTCGCCGCCGTCAATGCGGAATACGGGCTGGATCTCACGATCGGCGAATTCCGCCTGATCGCGGAGGCGAAAGCCGCGGACGGCTCCCTCACCTGGGAAGCCGCGGCGGAAATGGACACCTCCGAGCTGCTCGCCCTGATCGCGGACGCGGCGGACGCGATCGAGCCGTATGCCACCGCGGCGTACTCCGCCGCCAAACAAGCGGCGCTGTATGCCTATGAAACGGCGAAGGGACAGCTCGTCGACGCGCTGTGGCTCGTCCCCTATTCCACCACCTATCTTCCCGAAGTTCTGACGGGTCAGAAGGTCAATTACGGGGCGATTTACAACGCGTACACGGGCGCGGTGCGCGTTCTGGACGCGGGGCTGACCGCGGCGGAAAAGGCGGAAGAAACCGCCGAAAAAGTCCCCGTTTCGGATGCCACTCTGGACGCGATCGCCGCAGCCCTGGGTATGTCGGACGAGCAAAAAGCCGACTTTGTCGCGCAGGTGGAAGCGGACGGAAAAACGGTGGCGGCGCTCGACGATTATCTGGACGTATATTTCAAAAACATGACGGAGGACGCCCGACAGGCGATCAAAGATAAAATCGCCGAAGTGACGGCGGCGGTGCAGGCAGAAGCGGACAAGATCGACGAATCGATCGCCCAGGAATATAAGGACGCGCTGAAAAAGCTCTGTTCCGACCTCACGGCGCTCATCCCCGACAGCATCAAAAACACGGCAAACACTTATCTCTCCGAATTTTCCGCCCTTGCGGAGAGCATCGGCAAGGCGGCGGAGGGCAAGGAGCCGAAAGCCGCGGTGTACGCCGTCAGAGACGCCATCGACGGGCGTTCGGACGAAGTGATGAACGCCATGCGTTCCGATCTGACCGAAGAGGACATCCAAAAAGTGGAAGATTCCATCGCCGCGGTGACGGACGCGCTTTCCGCGGCGGAAGAGAAGTGCAAAGCCGCCATCGCGGAAGCGGAGACGCAGGCGCGCGAATATCTCGCCGCCCTGCGCGCGGCGCGCGAAAACGCGGAATGAACGGTTTCGTCCATTCCGCCTGAAACAGCCCATCCATTCATTATACTTATTTCCCCCGGCTTCGGCGGGTGCCGAAGCTCTATATCCCCGGAAATACCGTGCGGCAACGCGCGGTATTTCTGTTTTTATGCGTTTTTCCGCGCCCGCTTTGCCGCGGCGCTTTTTCACAAAGAGCCGACCACCCATAAAAAAAGCTCCCTTGTGCAAAGAGAAGTTGTCGGCGTATGCTCCCCCCCCACCCATGGCTCCCTTGTGCAAAGGGAGCTGTCAGCGTAGCTGACTGAGGGATTGATGGGGTTTCGTTGCATTTTTTCCGCGAAAAAATGCAACGAGTGATTTGCGGAAAGATTCAACGGAGAGACAACCGCGT
>DVGN01000013.1 GCA_018712725.1 Candidatus Scatosoma pullicola | reverse complement strand
GGCGACCATATGCGTTTCGGTAAGACGATATGCTTTTCCCATCACATAGCGGCAAAGACTCTCGAAAAAATAATCCTTGACGATATTCGGGAAATGGCGCAGCGGATCGTCCTTGACGAAAAAGCTATCCGTGAAGAGTTTATCCGGCACAATGCGGAAGTGCAGGAAAAATCCATAAAGGCCGCCAAGAAGGAATTACAGGGAAAGAGAAACCGCGTTGAAGAATTGTCCCGTCTTATGCAACTTGCCTATGAGGACAGACTGAAAGGCAAAATGCCGGAAGACATCTGCCTGAACTTTATCCAAAGATATTCCGAGGAACAGAAAAGGCTTGAAATCGAAATAGCGGAGTTGGAAGCCAAACTTACTGAAACGGCAAATACGATACAGAGTGCTGACGAATTTATTCGAAACATAAAGAAGTATCTCGAAGCGCCCGAACTTACGCGTGAGATGTGTTATGAACTGATAGACCGCGTAGTGGTGGGCGGTTTGCCGAAAGTTACGGGTAAGGAGCGTGAGATAGATATCGTGTACAAAGTGGATATTGCATCCGTTCTCCGACATAAACTCAACAATTCCAATCAATAACAATAAAGCGTATGGGCTTTCAGAACTCATACGCTTTACTTATGCCTTTTGCTCCCCTTGCCGATAGTGTCCATAAAGATAGGTTACAACGACAGGCAAAAACATTCAGGCAATCAAGGAGTACATAAAAGATCAATTCAAAATGACAAAGAAAATATACAGTCGGTGATTGATTGCCCCGGGGAGCCGTTTACGGGCAGCAAGTAAGGGACGCGGCGGATGGCAGGTCGTCAAATGAACGTGGCGCTCGGCTTAGAAAACAAGGGCTATCTCGAAAATGTTTCTCTATTAATTTTTACCGCAGCGTCATCGCCACATTTTTATAAATTCGGGGGAATTTCGGCGAAAGCCTTGCTTTTTGCGGCGAAGTGTGGTAAGATAGAAAAAGAGAAATTTTCCGGAGGGAAAATATGGAAAAGGCGATTTCGGGACTTACGGTAAGCTCGATGGCAAAGGTGTATGCCGACGCGGCGGGGCTTGAAGAGGAGCGGAAAAATTCCATGCTCTCGGACGAGCGTTTTCATTTTCAGCTCGCCTTAAAAAACGAGACGGGCGGGACGCTGCGGCGGGTGCGCGTGGAGTGCTCGGGCGATCTGAAAGAATTTCTTTCCCTTCGCCTCGTCAAAGACGTGCCCTGCACGATTGTCTTTCAGGGGGAGGGGGACGACTATTACGAGCGCACGGCGCCCGGGCTTTTCCCCGACGTCCTCCTGCCCTGGGACGGGAGCGGGCTGGTTCTGCCGGTCGGGCTCTGGAAATCGGTCTGGATCACGGCGGAGGGCGGCGAAAAGGGGCTGCCCGTCGGAAAGCACGAAATCGGTCTGAAAGTTTCGGACATGAACGGAGAAACCCTGGGCGAATACAGCTATCTCCTTGAAGTGTGCCCGGGCAGGCTCGCGGAAAACGACTATATCGTCACCCATTGGATGCACTACGACGCAATCGAAGCGCAGCACGGCGTAAAGCCCTTTTCGGACGCGTTTTACGACGTGTTTGCGGAGTATCTGAAAGTATACGTGCGCGCGGGCAACACCATGCTGCTGACCCCGCTGTTCACGCCGCCCCTCGACACCGAGCCGGGCGGAGAGCGGCGGACGGCGCAGCTGGTCGGCGTAAAGGCGGAGGGCGGGAAATATGCCTTCGATTTTTCCGCGCTGGACAAGTTCATGGACTTTGCGGCGGCGCGCGGGATAAAATATTTCGAATTCAGCCACCTGTTCACCCAGTGGGGCGGGGAGTTCTGCCCCAAGATCATGGCGGAAAAGGAGGGGAAGGAAACGCAGATCTTCGGCTGGGAGACCGGGGCGGACAGCGAAGAGTACCGGGCGTTTCTCGGGGAATTTCTCCCCCGCCTCACCGCGTTCGTGCGGGAAAAGGGCATGGAAGAGAGGTGTTTCGTACATCTCACGGACGAGCCTGGCGCACAGCATATCGGGCAGTATCTCCGCTGCCGGGATATCGTGAAAGCGCATATCGGAAAGATGCGGACGATGGACGCGCTCAGCGAGTACGAGTTTTACGAAAAGGGAGCGGTGGATATGCCCGTCGTCTATACGCCGGGCGCCAATACCTTTTTGGAACACGGGGTTTCGGACATCCTCCTCTATTATTGCTGTCAGCCGGGGAACGGCTATTATTCCAACCGCTTTCTCGGGATGCCCTCCCAGCGCAACCGCATCTGGGGCATCCAGCTCTACCTGTCGGGTGCCAGGGGATTCCTGCATTGGGGATTCGATTTTTACAATTCCGGACTTTCCCTGTTCGAAATCGATCCCTATGAGGACACAAACGGCGGCGGATTTTTCCCGGGCGGGGACAGCTTTATGGTCTATCCCGTAAAGGCGGACAAGGGCGGTAAGGGCAGGGACGGCGCGATTCCCTCCCTGCGCTGCGAAGTCTTTTACGACGGAATGCAGGACTGTCTCGCCCTCCGCGCGCTGGAAGAAAAGCGGGGCAGGGCGTTCGTCCTCGACATGCTGCGCGAAGAGGGCGTCGAAGGTCTGAACGTATATCCGAGAAGCGCGGCGTGGCACAGAGCGTTCCGGGAGAAGGTAAACCGCCTGCTCTGAACGGTTCCGCCCGATCAAAAATATTTTTACGGAGGTATTTTATGCTGGAAAAAGGAATGACTGCACCCGATTTTACGCTGCCCGACAAGGACGGAAACCCGGTTTCCCTGTCCGATTTCCGGGGGCGGAAGGTGGTTTTGTATTTTTATCCCAAGGACAACACGCCCGGCTGTACGCGGCAGGCGTGCGCCTTCGCGGCGTCCCATGACGCCTTTCGCGAAAAGGGGGTCGTCGTGATCGGCATCAGCAAGGACGGCGTCTCTTCGCACGCGAAATTCGCGGAGAAATATTCCCTGCCCTTTCTGCTTTTGTCCGATCCCGAGCGCAGGGCGATCGAAGCCTACGGCGTCTGGCAGGAGAAAAAACTGTACGGAAAGCCGTCGATGGGGGTGGTCCGCACGACCTTTCTCATCGACGAAGAGGGCAGGATAGAGAAGGTCATGGAAAAAGTAAAACCGGACACCAACGCCGCCGAAATCCTTGCGTACCTGGGATAAGGAGGGGAACATGTCTGCGATCAGAGAAAATACAGTTTATCTGCTGAAAGAAAACGTGACGGGCGCGGAGAACGGGGAGTGCCGTTTCCGCTTTGTGCGCGAAGGGGAAAATCTCCGCTTCTTTTTCGACGTCGACGACGATGAGATCGTCAGCCCTTTTGCGGCGGACAACGAAAATATTTACGAAGGGGACGCCGTGGAGGTGTTCCTCTCCCCCGACGGCGACCTCACCTTTTATAAGGAACTCGAAGTCTCTCCCTACGGCGTCCGTTTTTACGGGAACATCCGCTCGGACGGCGTGAAGAACGGCGCGCTCGAAAAGATCCCGCCCGCTTTCCGGGCAAAAACGGCGCTCCGCGAAGGGGGCTGGCGGGCGGAGATCGAACTGCCCCTTTCCGCGCTTATCGGATTCGACCCCGACAAGGCGCGTATGAACGCCTTCCGCCTGGACAAACGCGCGGACGGCGATCAGCGCCTGTATGCGCTCAACCCCACCCTGTGCGGCAGTTTTCACCGTCCCGCGTTTTTTCTCGGCATCTCCCGCTGACCTTATCCCGAAAAAATCCGCAAGCCGCGCTCCGACGAGGAGCGCGGTTTTCCGATTGCGCCCGAAGGACGGCGGAAGAGGCAAAAACGGCTCGCCGCCATACAAAGGAGAAAGAGGATGCCACGCAAAGGAGAGAATATTTTCAGGCGCAGGGACGGACGGTGGGAGGCGCGGTATATCCGGAAATATGAGGACGGGAAGCCGAAATACGGCTATGTTTACGGAAAGAGCTATGCGGAGGCAAAGGAGAGGCGCAAGAAGGCGCAGGCGGCGCCGGAGACCTTTTCCCCGCCCGGGCAGAGGGCGGGGACTTTTTCCGCCCTTGCCGCCATGTTCCTTGCCGACGTGCGCTTTTCCGTCCGCGAATCGACCTATACGCTCTATAACAAGACGATCAAAAATTATCTCGTCCCATACCTGGGCGGCTGTCTTTTGACAAAACTCGACTGCGCGGCGGTCAACGGGCTGGCGAGATGGCTCCTGGGAAACGGCGGAAAAAAGGGGACGGGGCTTTCGCCCAAGACGGTGACGGACGCGCTGTGCGTGGCAAAGGAGATCTTCGCGTTCGGGAAGCAGAACGGCTATGCCTGTCCCAATCTGGACGGGATACGCTATCCGCAGAAAAAGGCGCGGACGACGGAGATCTTCGCGGAGGAGAACAGGCGGGAGATGGAGCGTTCCCTCCTCTCGGCGGAGGACGGCGTAAGTCTGGGTGTGCTTCTGACCCTGTTTACGGGGCTGCGGCTGGGGGAACTTTGCGGCCTGCGCTGGGAGGACGTCGACTTCGGGCGGAAAGTGCTCTCCGTGCGGCGGACGGTGGAGCGGATCGCCGACCTGTCCCCCGACAGGGGCGCAAAGACCAAACTCGTCGTCAGCGAGCCCAAGACGGAGAGTTCCGTCCGCAGGATCCCTTTGCCCGCCTTTCTCGCGGAATATCTTTTGTCCGCGCGGCGGGAGGACGGGCTGTATATCCTCAGCGGCAGGGAGCAGCCCACCGAGCCGCACACCTTTTATATCCGCTACAAGCGCTATCTGAAACGCAACGGGCTGGGGGAGCACAGTTTTCACGCCCTCCGGCACACGTTTGCGACGCTGTGCATGGAAAGGGGATTCGACGTCAAGTCTCTGTCCGAAATTCTGGGACACGCGAGCGTGACGACCACTCTGAAATTCTATGTGCATCCGAATCTGGAAGAGAAGAGACGGCAGATGGAGGCGCTGACGCCCGACTGCCTTTCGGACAGAGCGGAAAACGGGGAGGAAAACGGGGAAGAAAACTGATTTTTCGCAAAAATTTCGATTTAGAGTATTGACAAAAGGGGAAAGGGATAGTATAATAAAGGCGGACATTCCCCGGCGCCGGTTGCGGCGTACCGGTGAAAATACGAAAAAGGAAGGAAAAGAAGATGTCGAAAGGTAGGTTTACCATTCCGGTGGAGGAGAACTTCACGAAAGAGCTGCAGGGGATCGCGAAACTTTGGGGCGCGGACGCCGTGCGCGACTGCGACGGGACGAGGCTGCCCAAGGACGTCAAGAAGTACGGGAAGGTGTACAACACCTATTTCGTCGTGCGCGGGGACAACGAATGGGGGCGCAAGCACCCCGAAGAGGCGCAGCGTATTTTCCTTTTGAGCGAGCGCAATCTCGCCCTTTCCGAAACGCTGGAAATTTCCTTCATGAAGGGATTTCTCGCCGACGAATTCGCGCCCGATTACGGCAATCTCGCGCGCTGGGAGGTAACGGACAGGACGACGGGCGAACTCGTGACCGATTGGGAGGCCGACCGGGAAAGGGACGTCGTGCGGATCAGAAATGCCGTGCGCATGCACGAATACACCGTCTCCTTCATGGCGCGCATCACCTGGCACCCCGTGCAGATATACAACTATCTGACCAACAACTGGACGTGCGAAAAACAGCTCACTTACGATCCCGCCTTCCCGAACACCGCCGAATACATCAAGCGGCACATGCAGCAGTGGTGCGAAGAGAATCCCGACACCGACGTGGTGCGCTTCACCACCTTCCTGTATCAGTTCACTCTCATTTTCAACGAGCTGGGCAAGGAGAAATTCGTCGAATGGTTCGGTTATGCCCAGACCGCCAATCCCGTCCTCATCGACGGATTCGAGAAGGAGACGGGCATCAAAATGCGGGCGGAGGACTTCGTGGACGGGGGCTGCTATAACAGCGCCTTCCGTTGTCCGAGCGAGAAATTCCGCAAGTATATGGACTACGTCTGCCGTTTTGTCAGCAAGACGATCGGGGAACTCGTCGACATCTGCCACAAGAACGGCAAAGAGGCGATGATGTTTTTGGGGGACGACTGGATCGGCAGCGAGCCGTATGGCGACACCTTCAAGGACATGCACCTCGACGCGGTCGTGGGCAGCGTGGGGGGCGGCGTGACCGTCCGCATGCTCTCCGAGATCCCGCACGTGAAATATCACGAAGGCAGATTTTTGCCCTATTTCTTCCCCGATACCTTCTTCGACGGCAACGAAGGGAGCGCCGTGGCGGAACTCAACCGCAACTGGCTGACGGCGCGCCGCGCGATCATGCGCAAGCCCCTGGACAGAATGGGCTTCGGCGGCTATCTTTCCCTGGCTGCGAAATTCCCTTCCTTCGTCTCGCGCGTGGCGGAAATCGCCGACGAATTCCGCACCATTTACGACGCGATCGACAACAAAAAGCCCTATTGCACCCTCAAAGTCGCCCTGCTCAACGCCTGGGGCAAAAAGCGCAGCTGGATGAGCCACATGATCGCCCACGAGCTGTGGTATCAGTCGGCGTATTCCTATCAGGGCATTCTTGAATCGATCAGCGGTCTGCCCGTGGACGTGGAGTTCCTGTCCTTTGACGACATCCGCGAGAAGGGGATCCCTTCGGACGTGGACGTCATCATCAACGCGGGGGACGCCTATACCTCTTTCTCCGGCGGCGAAAACTGGCTGGACGAAAAGATCCTCACCCGCGTGCGCGAATTCGTTTACGGCGGCGGCGGGTTTATCGGCATCGGCGAACCGACCGCGGTGCGCGGCGACAGGCGGTATTTCCGCCTTGCGGACGTCATGGGCGTGGACGAAGAGATCGGCTTCACCCTTTCGGAGGACAAATACAACATCCGCAAAGTGGAACACGAACTCACCGCGGGCATGACTTCTTTCGACTACGGCGAGGACAAAAAGAACATCTACGCCCTGCCGGGCGCCAAAGTTCTGGACATCGTCTTTTCCGACCGCTTCAAGAGGGACGTGAACGTCGGCGAAGTGAAGATGGCGGTCAACGATTACGGAAAGGGGCGCAGCTTCTACATCACGGGGCTTCCCTATTCCTCCGAAAATTCCCGTCTCCTGTATAAGGCGCTCTGCTGGACGGCGGGCAAGCCGCTCGAAAGGGCGTATTCCTCCAACGTGCGCACCGAATGCAACTACTATCCGGCCAGCAAGAAGTACGCCGTCGTCAACAACAGCCCGGAAGAACAAAAGACGGATTTTTACGACGTGAACGGCAAAAAGACGGAACTTACCCTCCGCCCGATGGAGATCCGTTGGATCGAATCCAAGTGAGGGGCGAAAAGGTCGCTTGCATGATTTTGTCGAAGCGGGACAGGCGTTTGCCTGTCCCGTTTTTCCGTCAATGGTAATGGATTCCGCCCTGTCACTTACGGAGGGGCGCGGAGGCCTTTTTTCCTGTTGCCCCTTCCCTTATGGTAAGGAATGTCACCTCTCCCATACCTCCCCTTATGGTAAGGGGAGGTGTCATCCCACCCCATGCCTCCCCTTATGGTAAGGGGAGGTGTCACGGAGTGACGGAGGGGATAAGAAGTTCGTAACCCGAACAGACAATCCCTCAGTCAGCCTGCGGCTGACAGCTCCCTTTGCACAAGGGAGCCAAATAAAGGAGCCTCCCCTTATAGTAGGGGGAAATGGTGCGACGTACTACCCCCATGCCTCCCCTTATGGTAAGGGGAGGTGTCACGGAGTGACGGAGGGGATAAGAAGTTCGTAACCCGAACAGACAATCACTCAGGTGGCGTTTTTCTCTTT
>DVGN01000112.1 GCA_018712725.1 Candidatus Scatosoma pullicola | reverse complement strand
GAAAATCGAGCATCTCGACGGCACGGGAAACAAGGTGAAGCCGGAGGTGGAAAACGGGTATAAATTCGAGACGCTGGCGGTCGATCTCATCAAGCCGATGGGAAGCGTCCTGCCCTTCGAAGTGGACAGGGAGAAGGAATTTGCCCCCGTCAAAAACAGGACGGGGACGGACAGCGTGGACAGCGCGCGGGCGCTGCTTGAAAAAAACGGCGTGATCCTGTGACGCGCGGCAGGATTTTCGGAGAAAAGATATGGCGACCGATCTGGTAGGCAACGAAAAATTACAGCGGTTTATCCGCCTTTTGAGCGATCTCAACCACGAGATCGCGGAGGTGTTCGACACGGGCAGAACGGAGGTGTTCGAACGGATGAACAAGACGGTGGAGGAGATGTACGCCATCCAGCACACGGGCGAAGAGGAGGCGTACACGGCGATCGAAGAGGACTGTCAGATCATCTATAAAAACTTCGACGCGATCGTGGCGATGCTGCAGAGCAACGAAAGTCTTTTTTTCGACAACGCGACCAACGCCGCGGTGAAAAAATTCCTCCGCAATATGTTCGACGCCCTCATCGACATTCTGGAGGCGTACGGGCTGGTCTGAACGGGGATCTGTCGGGGAAAACGGCGGTTTCGGAAAAATTTCCCGGCGCGCGCAAAACACTGCGCGCGCTTTTCTCTTATGCGTTCTCTTTTTCCTTCTCCGATTAAAAGGGGCGGAAAGCGGGTATAATAAGGGCAGAGCCGCCTTTTGCCGCGGCGGAAATTTCGGGAGGACACTCAGATGAAAGAAATACACAACGGGGATTTCGAAAGGGAAGTGCTGCGGGCGGAACGTTCCGTGCTGGCGGATTTCAAGGCGCCCTGGTGCGGCTACTGCCGCCGTCTCGCGCCCGTCATGGACAGATTGGAAAAGGAATACGGCGACAAAATTTCCTTTGTCGGGGTGGACACGGACGAAAATCCCGCCCTTGCCGACGAGTACGGCGTGGACACCATTCCCACCCTCATCCTCTTCCGGGAAGGCGGTGTGGTCGGCAAGTTCGTCAATCCGCCTTCGCAGGGGGACATCGTCGACTGGCTGACGGACAAAAATGCCCTGTAATCCCCATAAATAGAAAAACGGGGCAGGCAGGGGAGAGACGAGAGGAGAAAGACATGGAAAAACGGGAATACGACGTCGCCGTGATCGGCGGCGGCCCCGCGGGATATACGGCGGCTTTGTACTGCGCGCGCAGCGGCATGAAAACGGCGGTTCTGGAAAAGCTGTCGGCGGGCGGGCAGATGTCCGCCACCGACCGCATAGACAACTATCCCGGCTTCGGGGAGGGCATCGACGGCTTCGAATTGGGCGAGCGCATGCGTTCGGGTGCGGAGAAGTCCGGCGCGGAGACGATTTACGAAGAGGCGGCGGCTCTTTCCGTGGGAGGGGACGGAAAGAAGAAAATTCTCACCCGTTCGGGGGAGATCGCGGCGTCCGCCGTCATCGCGGCGGTGGGCGCGCGGGCGCGGGAGCTGGGCCTTCCGGGCGAACGTTCGCTCGTCGGCAGGGGGATCGCCTACTGCGCGGCGTGCGACGGGGCGCGGTATAAGGGAAAGCGGGTTGTCGTCGTCGGGGGCGGGAACACCGCGGTCGGCGACGCCCTTTATCTTTCCGGCATCTGCGAAAAGGTGACTCTCGTCCACCGCCGGGATTCCCTCCGCGCGCCCGCCGCGCGGCTCAAAGAGCTGGAAACGCACGGCGTGGAAGTGGTCTGGAATTCCCTTCCCTCCGCGCTTTTGTACGGCGACAGGCTGACGGGCGTGCGCCTCAGAGACGTCCGCACGGAAGAGGAGCGGGAAATCTCCTGCGACGGGCTGTTCGCCGCGATCGGCAGGACGCCCGAAACGGAATTGTTCAAGGGGATTCTGACGTTGGACGAAGGCGGATACATCGTCGCAGACGAGACGACGCGCACGAACGTCCCCGGCGTGTTTGCGGCGGGGGACGCGCGCACCAAGCCGGTGCGGCAGATCGTCACGGCGGCTGCGGACGGCGCCGTCGCCGCGCATTTCGCCGAACAATATCTCCGCAGCCTGTAAGCCGGACTTTTCTGCCCGTCGCCCGGACTTGACAAAACGGGGCTGTCCGGTGTACAATATAAGCGTACGATACCGGGTACGGCAAAGCGGCCTCCCGCGGAAAGCAAAAAGAGCAAAAGGAGAAAGAATATGCAGATCCGGAATTTTACGGTCGAATCCGATTTCGACGGCCTGCCCCTGTCCTGTGCGGCCTACGAGCCGGACAGTCCGCCCGCGGGCATCTTTCAGATCGTCCACGGCATGTGCGAGCATAAAAAGCGCTACGACGAGTTCATGCGTTATCTCGCGGAAAACGGCTTCGTCGCGGCGGCGCACGATCACCGCGGCCACGGCGACAGCGTGCGTTCGGACGCCGATCTCGGCTGGTTTCACGACAAGACGGGGGAGGCGGCGATAAGTGACGCCGTCCAGGTCACCCGCGAACTGAAAAAGATGTATCCGGGGCTTCCCGTGCTGCTGTTCGGGCACAGCATGGGCTCCATGGTCGTGCGCTGTTATATCCAGAAGCACGACGGGGAGATCGACGCGCTCGTCGTCTGCGGTTCGCCCAGCAAAAACCTGCTCGCGGGGGCGGGCGTCGCGCTGGCGAAGACGATCGCGGCGTTCCGCGGGGACCGCTATCGCAGCCCTCTTCTCGCCTGGCTCTCCACGGGCAACGGGGACGAGAAGTTTCCGGGCGAAGGGAAGGGCGCCTGGCTCTCCCACAACCGCGAGAACATCGACGCCTACAACGCCGATCCCAAGAGCGACTTTTTCTTCACCTGCAACGGCTTCGAAAACCTCTTCCGCTTCATGAAGCATACATATGCCAAGGGCAGGTATGCGGTGAGCAATCCCGATCTCCCGATCTATTTCGTCTCGGGCAGCGACGACGCCGTGCTCATCAATGAGGACAAATGGCTCGCCGCCCAACAGATGCTGCGGGACGTCGGCTATAAAAACGTATCGGGCAGGCTCTGGCACGGCATGCGCCACGAGATCCTCAACGAGATCGGCAGAGAGGAGGTCTATGCCGATCTGCTCGCCTTTGCCCGAAAGACGCTCGGCGGCAAAGCGGAGCAAAGCCGGTAGTCCCGAAAATGCCGACGGGCGAAATCGGCAAAAGCCATGAAAAGCAAAATCAAGGCGTTTTCCCCGTGCCCGGCGCGCGGGGAAATTTTTTTGGCGCAAAGGGTTGACAAATCCGTCCGAAGGGGGTATAATGGAAATAAGTAAGCGGAGAACGGGCGGCGTTTGCCAAATATCGGACGCTCTCCGCGGAGGTTAATATGGCGAAGAAAAAGACTTCTTCTTTGCTCGGATTGATTCTGATGGCGGTCGGCATTGTCGGTGCCGTTCTGGCGGTAATCGGCGTGTTCACCGATTGGGTGAGTTATTCGGTGGAGTCCATAATCGGCGGCGGCTCGACGCCCGCCACGCTGAAAGAGCTTGCGGACACCAACGATACGCTTTCTCAGTTGGGCGGCGGTTTGGAGATGTTCGGCGCGATGAACGCCTTTGCGTACATAACGATGGTGCTTACCGTCGTCTGCGCGGCGCTTCTCGTCCTCGTCAAGTTCCTGAAACTCGGGATTCTGCGCCCGATCACCGGACTTGCGGGCATCCTCACCGTGCTGTCCGCCGTGCTCATGGTCGTCTTTACGATCGTGTTCTGCTCCAAGAACGCGGGCGTGGAGATCGGCGAGCTGGCGGAAGGCAAATACGTCTGGGCGATCGGCGCGATCCTGGCGACGATCGGCGGCGTCCTTTCGGGCGTTGCGGCGGTACTCGGCAGGAAGAAATAATTTCAGAAATTTTGTTCGGACGGGGCGCACTCTTCGGAGTGCGCCTATTTTTTCGGTTCGGTCTGTTCATGCGAAACGTCCCCGTATTCCTGTCTTTTTGAAAGGGGAGTGCGCTGCGCTCTCTTGCCTCCCCTTATGGCAGATGTGCCGTTCTCCTCTTGCCGCCTTTTATGGGTAAAATGTTGCGTCTTTTTCTCCATGCCTCCCCTTATGGTAAGGGGAGGTGGTGCGCAGCACCGGAGGGGATAAGAAAGTTGGAAAATAGAGATGTAAGGGGAGGTGTCACGAAGTGACGGAGGGGATAAGAAAGATCGGTTCACGGCAGATCGGATCAAAATCTGAAATAAATTTGCAGAAAGGGCATATTCTATAAGGGGAGATCGGCGTTTTTACAATTTTATTACAATTTTATTACAATTAAATTTGCAATTTACTTTCTCAAACATTTGGATTTTTCGGGCGGATATGTTACAATTATTTTACACGAAGGTTACAAGTTTGATACAGATGTAAAATACAGATGTGAAAAAGGCAGTTTGCCGAGGAAGAGGAGAATATGTCACTATCGCAATTCATTCAGCAGCTTTCGTCGTCGCCCGCGCTGTGGGTGACGGTGATCCTGACGCTCGGCGTCATACTCGTCAACGGCTGGACGGACGCGCCCAACGCCATCGCGACCTGCGTCACGACCCGCGCGATGCGTCCCCGTATGGCGATCGCCATGGCGGCGGTTTTCAACTTTCTCGGCGTATTCGTCATGACGCTGATCTCCCCGAAGGTCGCGGAGACCATCTATAACATGGTGGACTTCGGTTCCAACGCGCACGAAGCGCTCGTCGCCCTCTGCGCGGCGATGTTTGCCATCGTCGTCTGGGCGGTGCTCGCCTGGGCGTTCGGCATTCCCACCAGCGAAAGCCACGCCCTCATCGCGGGGCTGACTGGTTCCGCCATCGCCATGCACGGCAATCTCGACGGCGTGAACGGCTCGGAATGGGCAAAAGTGCTGTTCGGGCTGGTCTTTTCCCTCGCCATCGGCTTCTTTTTGGGCTGGGCGGTGGCAAAGCTCATCCAAAAAATCTGCCGCAGGGCGAATTACCGCAAAGCCAACTCCTTTTTCGATAAGGGTCAGGTGGTCGCGGCGGCGGGCACGGCGTTCATGCACGGCGCGCAGGACGGCCAGAAATTCATGGGCGTGTTCCTCCTGGGGCTGGCGCTGGCGCAGGGCGACGCCACGGGCGGCGCGGGAATCGTTCCCGCCTGGCTCATGGTTCTCTGCTCTCTCGTCATGGCGCTCGGCACCTCCGTCGGCGGCATGAAGATCATCAAATCGGTGGGCATGGACATGGTGCGGCTGGATAAATACCAGGGCTTTGCCGCGGACATCTCGGCGACGGCGGGGCTGCTCATCTGCTCCCTGACCGGTATGCCCGTCTCCACGACGCATGCCAAAACCGCGGCGATCATGGGCGTCGGCACGGCGAAGCGGGTGCGCTCGGTAAATTGGGGAGTGGCAAAGGAAATGGTGCTCACCTGGCTTCTGACCTTCCCCGGCTGCGGCATCATCGGATTTCTGATGACAAAACTGTTCGTATTTATATTCTGAAAAAAGCGTCGTCTTACGCGAGGAGAAGCATATGAAAATGAAAACCAAAAAGAAAAATTTCGACTATTTCGAGTGCCTTGTCAATATGTCCCAGTACGCTTTGGAAGAGGCAAACCTGCTCCGCGACATCCTCACCGATTTCGACCCCGATAAGGTGGCGGAACAGCGGATGCAGATGCACGCGCTCGAACACCAGTGCGACACGGAAAAGCACGAGATGACGACGGCGCTCGTCAAGGAGTTCCTCCCCCCCGTGGATCGGGACGATCTGGCGACCCTTTCGCACGTGACCGACGACCTTACCGACAGCGTGGAAAGCGTCGTGGCGTTTTTGTACATGGCGAATATCCGCCGTCTCCGCCCGGACGTGGGCGCGTTTGCCGATCTCATCATCGAATGCTGCGAAAACGCCGTACTGCTTCTGAAAGAATTCCGCAATTTCAAGAAATCGGATAAACTCAAAGACATCATCATCAAACTCAACGACCTGGAAGAGCAGGGGGACAGATTGTATGCGGAAGCGGTGCGCCGCCTGTCCACCGAGGAACTTTCCACCCGCGACGTCATCGAGTGGCGGGACATGTACAAGAATTTCGAAGAATGTTTCGACGCGGCGGAGTCCATCGCCGACAACGTGGAATCGGTCGTGATGAAAAACACCTGATTTTTTGGCTGTTTGGTTCGGCAAAGCAAAAGACCTTCGGTTTACCGTAGTTCTCATAGAGAATTTTTACCACAGAATGTAAGTATAGCGCACTATACCTTGCAAGCAAGGCAAGTGCGCTTATTTATTTTACTTTTTAATTTGTTTGTTTTATAATATCTGAAAGATAATCAGTAATTTAGAGGAGGGGGGACGATGCTTATTTCGGAGAAAAACAAGCGTATAGACTTCAATGTAATCGGGTACGAATTTCCACATGAAAAACCGTCGAAAAGAGAATTTAATTATGATGCCAATTGGTTAAATTTGAAAATTAATTATCACGATGGAAAAAAAGACAAAACGTATACCGATAATTGTTTATTGACATATGAATTGTCTGATTTGATAAATGTTTTTCAGAAAGTTATCAATGGGAATGAAAATAGTTATATATCGGATTTTATGGAGCCGTATTTATCTATTTGCATCACAAATGTCGACGAATTTATTATTTTTGTTTTTTCCTTCGTTTATGATACAAGTGGAAGTAAATGGTCTAAAATTTCAATCACCGCAAAATGGACAATGTCGGAAGCCAAAGAAAAAGTAAAGGAATTGAAAGATATGGAACTGAAATTTCCAGAGCGCTAAATTACAATTTATCTGCAACGAAAATCGCGAAGAATTTTGAGATTCTTCGCGATTATTAATTCCCTATGGGAATTGCGCTTTTCCCGGAGGTCTTTTTTGTATATAAGTTTGCAATAATTTTACAAAGATATTACAGTTTTGTGACAAAATCGTGAGAACTTTTTTACAAGTGCGTGATATAATGGGTGTACAAAAACGGAGGTTTGGCTATGTACGATTTCAGTCAGATGGAGGCGCGGGAAAAGGAGCGCGCCGAAATCGCGGCTAAACGGAAATGGGAGAATGGTAAAGAAAACAATCAAATCAATAAGGGCGGTGATAAAATGAACGGCGACAAGCAGAAAATAGACAGGAAAGTAAATGAATTGGAAAAATTGAATATGGATTTGGGCGTCGTCAGGCATTATACGGCAAGAGGTCTGGTTTTCGTCATAATCGCACTGCCCGCCTCCGTTTTTATGATGTATATGTCATACAGAAATCAGTTGAAAGAGGGCATGGCGATAAGCATTGCCCTGTTTGTCGTGTCGATTCTTATGATCGCCGCGTCCGTATTGGTGACAAAATCGCTGGGCAAGAAAATAAAAAACAAAAAGCGGGAGTTGGACCGGTTGATAGGCGATTGCCGCAATCCGGAAACGGAATCATGAGGATCGGAGGGGCATATGGATCAGGAAGAATATGACCGGCTCGTACAGGTACAGAAAGAAGTGAAAACAAAAATAGCTGTATTACATAAGGAACTGCAAAAAAAGGAAAGGAAGTTGGAGTTTAATGACGGGCATGAAAAATGGTATCGTGCAAAAATACTTTTTCCTCAGGAGTTGTGTATGGATATTTTTATACTTGTCCTCGGACTCATCGGGTTGGCGATGTGGAAAGAGTTAGGGATTATACTTCTTTTACTCGATGCGATAATGTGGGGAGTCACCGTATGGGGCATTTGGCTTGAAAACAAGAGAGAGGAAGAAAGTGTACGGTTGGAACAGGAAATTGCGGAATTGAAAAAACAAATAGAGATTTTGAATAATAGTATATATGATGAAAAATAAGGAGACGGGCATGCAGACGGAAAATTACCGTGAAGAAGAAAGGAAAGAAGGGAAAGCCGATCGGGAAGAATACAGAAAACTTTGTATGGAAAGGGAGAGGGAACTCGGTCGATACGAAACTTGGTTTTTCGATGCCAAATATTCCGTCATTTCTTCGGGATGTCTCGGAATAGCGGCGTTTGTTCTTTTCTTTACTACGCTGGATTCGCCGAGGACCGCGGCATTTCTTTTCATTGCCGCATTGTTGTTTTCGGGCGGCTGCGTTGCCCTTATTTTTCGCCGCAGACGTATGAAACGGAAAATCGCGATGCTCGATAAAAGGATAGCGGAATCGGAAAAATCCCTGAAAAAGGAGAATGCGGAAGGGGAAAGCACGGGGGAAGGAAAATCGGAAAACGAAAAACAGGACGGGGCAGGGATTTGACGAACGCAAAAACCCCGCCGCGGGCAGCGCCCGCGGCGGGGCTATTTTTGGGTCGGTCTTACTTGTCCTTATCCTTGCGCTTGATGATGAGGAAATCCACCAAAACGCCGATGGAGGCGCAGCCCAAAAGCAGGAAGGCGAGCCGCCACACCGAATCGGTGTCCGCCCCTTCGCCGCCGTAATTCTCCGATTCGGGCGGGATGGGCGAGCCGTCGAAGGGGGTCAGGTAGGAAAGGGGGACAAAGCCCGTCTTTTCCGTTCCGTTTTCGTCCGTCCACGCGATGCGGTAATATCCGTAATCGGGGGTGTCCGCCCTGCCCAGAACCTTTACTTCCGCGTTTTTGGGAAGGGAAGCGATCGTGAGCAGATCGGTCAGATAGGGATACTTATACAGCGAAACGGGGCTGGTCAGATAGCCGACGCCCCCTTCGAAGCCTTCGGCGGGCAGCAGGTAGTCCTCTTCGGGAAGTTCTGTACAATACCGCTTTAAGACGAGGACGGCGGAATAATCCCGCGCGCTTTCGTCGAACACGGCGAGGATGTTATAGAGGTCGGTCTCGCCCAGTTTGAGAGCGGTTTTTTGCTCCGTCTCGCGGGTGTAACCGAGATAGGGGAAATATTCGGCGCCTTCGAAGGAGGCGAGATCGAAGCGGACGAACAGGGCGTTTTCCGCCGTCTGCACGACGGAGAATTCCGCGCTGTCCTTCCCGAAGATGGGTTCGTCCGAGCCTTCCGTGGCGATCGTGCGCAGGGTGGGCAGGACGACGTCGGAAGTGCGGAGGATGAAATCCCCTTGGTACAGGACGTAAATGCCGCCGTCTTCCACGCCGAACGCGAAGGAGAGGGCGGGCGTATCCGCCGTCTGCGACCAGACGAGGGATTTGCCGAGCGGATAGGTCTTCTGCCCGTCCGCTTCGCATACGTACAGGGTATTGTCCGACAGGGCATATACCGTCTGCGCATAGTCCACCGCGATACATTCGGAAAGCACGGGCACGCTGCACACCTTTTCCCCGACGGCGGCGGAGTCGGTAAATTCCGATTCCGAAAAGCGGAACACGCTGCCGTCCGTGAAGGCGACGTACAGGTCGCCGTAGATGTCCGAAGCGAGCAGGCGCGCCGTATAGGACAGGGAGGGCTTGGGGGCGCCGGTCATCGTCCAGCCCTCTTCGCCTTCGGAAAGGCGGTAGAAATAGTTGTTGGAGGTGACGAAATAGTAGACCCCGTACACGCACGCCGCGCCGACGACGTCGCTCTGAAATTCCGAGAAGGTACAGAGAGGCGTTCCGGGGGCGGAGAGGTCGTAGAGGGAGACGGAAGAGGGGGTCGCCGCCGCCATCCGCTTTCCGTCGGAGGCGAGAAGGGAAGAGCCGGCGGGGACGGAGACCGTCCGCGAGACGCCCGTCTCTTCGTCGTATATCGAAACGCGGCTGTTGCCGACGTCCGCCGTCAGGAGAAGTCCGTCCGCATAAGTTAAGGACTGCGCGCCCGAAAGGCGGTTTTCCGCGTCCGAAGAAGCGCCGATTTCGTAATCGGTGAAGGCGTTTTCCGCGGGGGAGTACCGGCGTATCCGGTTGTCGTCCGCCGCGTAGATATAGCCGTCCCAGACGGAAAGGGAAGTGTAGCCCCCTTCATAGCTCGCGATGACGCTTTCGGCGGTCAGGTCGTAGACGTACATCGTCTCGGACGTGTCCGTGTAATAGAGGATTCCGCTGTATACGGCGAGAGAGGTCACCGTCTGGCTGTTGGAGAGATTGCGGGAGAAATCGGGGTCGTCCGTCCGGCAGAGCACCTGCCCTCCCTTTGTGTAGTACAGAACTCCGTTGTCCAGCGCCAGGGCGGGACGGGAGGTGATGCCCGACGCGATGGGGACGCCCGCCGTCGGGTCGAGATTGTCCAGCGTCGTGTATAAAATCTGCGAAGTGGTGTTGTAATAGACGGTGTTCGCGTAGATCTCAAAGGAGTTGCAGGCGAGATCCGTCTTTTCGGCGGTGAGCACTTCCCCCGAGACGTCCATGCGGTAGAGGAAGAGGGAGACGTCTCGGAAATACAGGGTGCCGTCCTCCGCAAACTGCACCTCTTCGACGACGTTGCTCTCCGCGTCCGCGTTCTGCGTGTGCTCGTAAAGGCTGTAACTGCCCGCAGCGCGGTCGTATACATAAATGCGGTTTTCGTCCGCGACCGCGATGTATCCGCTCGTGACCGAGACGTCCGCGGGGGAGGTCAGGGGCAGATACTGCTCGTAAGAGGAGGGCAGAATCAGCCTGTCGCCCGTCCCGTCCGTCCGCGCCGCCGGGTCGTCCGCCTGTACGGACGTCGGTTCATCCGCCGGCACCTTCGCGTCCTCTTCGGCGTGCGAAAGAATCCCCGCCGGAAAAGACAGGGAAACTGCCGTACAGACGCATAAAATTGCCCCCAAAAAACGCTTCATATACAAATTATAACACAATCCGACAAAAAACGCAACAACTTATAAAAGTTTTTCGCCTCTTTCCGCGTATTCTGCGCTTTGTAATTGTTTCCTGCCGCCGCAGACGCCTTGATCGCCTTCATGCGGCATGAGGGCGGGACGAAGTACCAGCCCACCCATACTCCCCTTTTGGAAAGGGGAGGTGTCACGCCCCGTTCTCATGCCTCCCCTTATGGTAAGGGGAGGCGGCGCGGAGCGGCGGAGGGGATAAGGGGGGCGATTTTGACGGGGAGCGGAAGACGGGGAGACAATCCCCCCTTTACTTCCCCCCTTTGCACAAGGGGGGCTGATTTGTGGGTTTTTCCCGCTTTGCACAAGGGGGGCTGGTTTATGGGTTTTTCCCGCTTTGCACAAGGGGAGCTGGTTTATGGGTTTTTCTCGCTTTGCACAAGGGGCTGATTTGTGGGTTTTTCCCGCTTTGCACAAGGGGCTGGTTTATGGGTTTCCCTGCTTTGCATAAGGGAGCCGTGGGGTAGCGGGATAAGGGGGCATGGGGTGAACAAGAGGTGGTGGGAGGGCGGCAGGGTTGGTTGCTTTGCATAAGGGAGTCGGGAAGAGGTGGGGCGTTGCGGGTATGGGCGGATGGTGAGAAGGTGGTTTTTTCAAAAACAGGCATACATATGTCATGTTTAAGGGGATGTTATGGGATAAAATGCGAACAAATGTTCGGATTTTTGAAAAAAGTTGGCAGAAAAGGCTGGACAAACGGAAAAGTTGTGCGATAATGGTTGCGTAACCGGGAAGAAGCGTTTTCGGAAACGCCGACGCGGGTCGGCGGCGGACGATCGGAAGGACAATCGGGAGCGAACGGTCGGGTATGGCAGGTCAGGTACGGTCGGGCGGGTACGGTCGGTCGAAGCGGTTGCTCGGATTGATAATCGGAACGGGAGGTCGGGAAGATTGACCGGAACGGATGGTCGGGTACGATCGGACGGATATGGTCAGTCGGTTGGTCGAGATGATCGGGCGGTCGGTCGGAAGGACGGGCGGGCGTCGGGAGGGCGGAGGGGAGACGGAAACGCAGAGAGAACGGAAGGGAGGAGAGGTTATTTTGAAAGGCGATTATGTAAAGGCGGTTTTGTACATCTATCCGCGCCTCGGAAGGCTGGCGGAGGAGTACGGGGAACATATTCTGACCTCGGCGGTGCGCTCGCACCTGCGGGCGGAGACGGAAAAGGCGGCGGAGTATCTGGCGGAGGAAATCTTCAAAAAAGAGGCGATCGAGAGGCTGAAAGCGCGGGTGGACGGCATTCTGGCAAAGCTGAGCGAAGAGGAAAAGTTTCTTCTGGAACTGCGCTATTTCGGGCGGAAGAAAAACGTGGAGGCGTTCGGGCGGCAGAAGAGCGGAAGCGAGCGGAGCTATTACCGCCGCCAGGAAAAGCTGCTGTCCAAAGTGGAGGGGCTGTTCGCGGCGGCGGGGCTGACCGAAGGGGAATTTTTTCGGGAATACGGCAGATTCGGGTGGATCACGGCGATATGCCGCCGGATCGGCTCCAAGGAAAAACCCGGGCGGTTGGAAAAGAAATGGCTGAGCGAAGTGCGCGAAGGGCGGAACGAAGGCCGGAACGAAAAAGAGAGCGGCGCGCGCCGCTCCCTCCGGGCGGAGAAAAGTCAGTCGTCCGGTTCGTAAGGGGGCTTTTTGGGCGGGCGGAGGATGAGCGCCGCCGCCACGGGGACGAGTACGCATAAAAGGACGATGAACACGATCTGCACGGTGGACATCCTTTCTCCGTTTCCGTCCGTAAAGTTCCCCGCGCCCGTGTCCGGCTCGGCGGAAGAGAGGTGCTCTTCATATTCGCCGTTGAGGTCGAAGTCCAGATCGTCGGGGCGGGGGATATAGCCGAATTCTCCTTCGCGCAGGACGTAGCAGTAAATTTTCGACCCCACCCGGTATTCGCCGTAATAGGCGCAGGTGACGGTGATCTCCGTGAGGAAGCCGTCGGAGGAAAGGGAAGGGGCGCTGCCCTCTATCGTATAGGTGACGTCGAAGGTGTAATAGAGATAGGGGCGTTCGGGGACGTAGTCGACGAAGGTGAGATCGGCAGTCTTGCAGTACCCCGTGACCTTGCGGGTGTTGGGACCGTCGGAGAGGTATTCCACGCGGCAGTACTCGATGCCCGGCGCCAAGACTTTGACGTAATAGGTATAGGGCAGGATAAAGAGTCCGCTCCGGTCGTTTTCTTCGGCGTAAAGGTAGATGTCGTCCGAGCGGATACAGGCATATTCCGCTTCTTCCGCCGCTGCCGGCGTCTGCCGGGCGGGAAAGAGTATGTATAGACATAAAAGCGGCACCAGCGCCGCACAGATTATTTTTTTCATACTTTCCATTATAAATATGCGGGGACGCGGTTTTTTGCCGGTTTGCGGAGGATTATGAGAGAGATTGTAGAAAAGCTCCTGAAAATAGAGGCGGAGCTGGAAAAGAGGAAAAGGGGGGACGCTTTGGCGGCGTACAACGCGGGGGAGAAAAAGCACGAAAAACAGCTCGCTTTCCACCGCTCGCAAAAGCGCAACCGCTGGGTGTTCGGCGGAAACCGCACGGGCAAGACGGAGTGCGGGGCGGCGGAATGCGTGTGGCTGGCGCTCGGCATTCATCCCTACCGCAGGAATAAGCCGGACGTGTCGGGGTGGGTCGTGTCCCTCTCCGCGCAGGTGCAGCGGGACGTCGCCCAGAAAAAGGTACTGAAATACCTGAGGCGGGACAGGATCGCGGAGATCGTGATGACGAGCGGGCGGAAGGATTCCCCGGAGGACGGGGTGATCGATTTCATCCGCGTGAAGAACGCCTTCGGCGGGACGTCGGTCATCGGGTTCAAGAGCTGCGATCAGGGCAGGGAGAAATTTCAGGGCGCTTCCCTCGACTTCGTCTGGTTCGACGAAGAACCGCCCAAGGACATCTACGAAGAGTGCCGCATGCGGGTGCTGGACAGGCAGGGGGACATCTTCGGGACGATGACCCCCCTGAAGGGCCTGACTTTCGTCTACGACGAGATTTTCATGAACGGGCGGAACGACCCCGAAGTGTGGTACGAGTTCATGGAATGGGCGGACAATCCCCACCTGCCCGAAGGGGAGATAAAACTTCTGGAATCGTGCATGGACGAGCGGGAACAGCAGTCCCGGCGGTTCGGGCGGTTCTCTTCGTCCGAAGGGTTGGTCTATCCCGAGTTCGACGAGCGGGTGCACGTCATCGAGCCCTTCCCGATTCCGCCCGAATGGCAGGACAACATCTCCATAGACCCCGGGCTGAACAATCCGCTGTCCGCCCATTGGTACGCCGTCGATTACGACGACAACGTGTACGTCGTGTACGAGCACTTCGAAGCGGGCAGGGACGTCGATTATCACGCCGCGGAGATCAAGCGGATCTGCGGATTGCTGGGCTGGAAGAGGGATTACAAGGGGAGGGTGTGCGCGCTCATCGACAGCGCCGCCAAACAGCATACCCTGTCCGGCGTCAAGAGCGTGTGCGAACTCTTTTACGAGCGGGACATCCTCGTCAATCCGGACGTGGACAAGGACCTGTTTTCGGGGATCGCGCGGGTCAAGAGCTATCTGCGGCGGGACAACGGGCTGCCCGATCTGTACATTTTCAGCGGGTGCGTCCATCTCATCCGCGAGCTGAAAGGGTATTTCTGGGGGAGCGGGGACGTGCCGAAAAAGGCGGACGACCATGCGCTCGACGAGCTTCGCTACTACCTCATGTCCCGCCCGAAAAAGATGCCGCCCGAGCCGGAAAAGACGGCGGTGCAGAAGGATAAAGAACGCAAATGGCGCAGGCTCGCCAACGCGCGGCGGCGGACGGAGCATTAGTCGTCAGAGGCGCGGGGACGGAGGAGCGGGCGTCTTTCGGAAAAGGAGGAGAAGATGCAGGAGAGGACGAAACGGAAAAAGATCGGCGACGCGCTCATGAAGGTGGCGCTGGGATGCCGGGTGGAGGAGGTGACGGAGGAGTACGCGGAGGTGGACGGGGAACTCCGCCTGACCAAGCGGCGGGAGACGAAGAAGGATATCCCGCCCGATCTGAAGGCGGTGCAGCTTCTGATGGCGTCGCCCGAAGAGGGCGCTTCGGATTGTTCCGCGCTTTCGGACGAGCAGCTGGAGGCGGAAAAACGCCGCCTTTTAGGGCTTTTGCAGGGCGCGGAAGAAGGGGCGGGAAAAGAGGAAAACAAGGGGGCAGGGTTGCGGCGAAAGGCGATTCCGGAGGGGACGGGCGAGACGGAGGAGGGAGGCGTAAAAGCGGGGGCGTCCGCCCGATCGGCGGCGTCGAAAAAGTCCGCGGGCGCGGCAAAGTCCGCAGGGAGGGCCGCGAAAGCCGGGGCGGGCGGCGAATCCGGAACGGAAGCGAAGCCTAGGCGGCGCGCCGCCAAGAGGCGGAGGAGGACCAAACAGTAAAGGTAAAGGCGCGGGGAAGCCCGCGGGAAAATTTGGGAACGGGAGGAATTTATGGAAGGAAAAATGACGGAAGAAGAGGCGAAACAGCGGCGGGCGGCGGAGGAAAAGCGCCGCAAAAGGCTTGCCGCAGAAATTCAGGAGGATTTCGAGAGGCGGCGGGAAGAGAGGCGGAGCCTGGAAAACGGCTGGCTGCTCAACATGAATTTTCTGAGCGGGAACCAATACTGCGACGTGTCTCCTTACGGGGAGATCGAAGAGGAGGACAAGCGCTTTTTCTGGCAGTCGCGGCGGGTGTTCAACCACATCGCGCCCACCGTCGATTCCCGCGTCGCCAAGCTCACGCGGCTGCGCCCCGTCCTGCACGTCAGGGCCTTTTCGGACGAAGAGAGGGACGTGCGCGCCGCCAAACTCGCGACCGCCATTTTAACGGGGGTGCGGGAAAAGATCGGGCTGGACGGGATCGCCGCCAAGGCGACCCTCTGGTCGGAGGTGTGCGGCAGCGCCTTTTACAAGGTGCTTTGGGACGGAACGGGGGGCAGGCAGGTGGGCGCGGACGAGTTCGGGGCGCCCGTGTACGAAGGGGAGGTCTCCGTGGAGGCGGTTCCGCCCTTCGAGATCTTTCCCGACTGCCTGGGCACGGAGGAATTGAGCGGCGTGCGCAGCCTCATCCACGCCCGCGCCGTGCCCGTCGCGGAGATCGCCGAGAAGTTCGGCGTGAGCGTAAAGGGCGGGGAGGTGTCCGCGATCGCGCCCGCAGGGTACAGCGAGCCGTCGGCGGGGAAGAATCCCGCGGAGGGCTTCGGGGGCAGCAGGGTTGCGATGAAGGACGCGGCGATCCTCATCGAGCGGTATTCTCTGCCCACGGCGGAGGCGCCGGAGGGGAAGCTGGAGATCGCTGCGGGAGGAGAACTTTTGTACGAAGGGCCGTTGCCCTATGCCAACGGCGAGAGGGGAGAGAGGGGATTTCCCTTCGTCCGGCAGGACAGCCTGCGCCTGCCCGGCGCCTTCTTCGGGTGCAGCGTCGTCGATCGGCTCATCCCCGTGCAGCGGGCGTACAACGCCGTGCGCAACCGCAAGCACGAATTTCTCAACCGCCTGACCATGGGGGTGATCGCCGTGGAGGACGGGGCGGTGGATAGCGACGAACTCGCCGAAGAGGGGCTTTCGCCCGGCAGGGTGCTCGTCTACCGGCAGGGCGGGAAGGCGCCGGAAATGCTCGACTGCGGGCAGATCCCCGCGGGATTGGAGGAGGAAGAGGACAGGCTGGAAGAGGAATTTTTTCTCATCAGCGGCGTGAGCGATCTGTCGCAGAATTCGACGCCCGCGCGGGTGACCAGCGCGACGGGGTTGCAGCTGCTCCTGTCCCAGGACGACGCGCGGCTCGCCGCGACGACGGACAATCTCGCCGTCGCGCAAAAGGAGTTGGGAAGGCAGATCGTGCGGCTGTACGGGCAGTTTGCGGGGAATGCGCGGCTGCTGGCGGCGGCGGGGGAGAACAAGCGGACGGAGGTCGTCTATTTCAGCGCCGCCGAACTCTCCGCCGACCTCGTCTTCGAGACGGAAGAGGCGGCGACGCCCGAACAGAAGCGGGAGACGGTTTTGCGGCTGTTCGAAGCGGGGCTGCTCGCCGACGCGGACGGGAATCTGTCCGAAGAGAACAGGCTGCGCATTCTGGACGCCTTCGGGTTCGGGTCTTACGAAAACGCCAAGGACGTCTCGCAGCTGCACGTCGCCAAAGCCGCCGGGGAAAACCTCGCGCTCGCGAAGGGGGAGGTGCCGCCGGACGGGTATGACGATCACGCCCTGCACGTCAGGGAGCATATCCGGTTCCTTTTGTCGGAGGAGCTGAAAGGGATTCCCAAGGGATACAAAGATCGGATACTGCGGCACGTCCGCGCTCACGAAGAGAGCGGGAAAATTTCAAAATGACAGGGGCAGGGATGCGGTGAGATAAAATTTGCCGCGAAAGGCGGCGAAAAAATCCGCCGCGGAAAAATAAAGACGGGAGGAAAAAGACATGGAAGGAAAAGAGGAGAACGTCCGCGCGGAAGCGCCGGGCGCGGGGCACGCCGCGGAGGCGGAGGAGAAGAGAGGTCCGGCGCTGCTCGGCAAATTCCGGTCGGCGGACGCCCTCGCGGAGGCTTACAGCGCCCTGGAGGCGGAGTTTACCCGCCGCAGTCAGCGCCTCAGGGAGCTGGAGAGGAGAGCGGAAAATCCCGGCGGGGCGGGAACGGGCGCGCCCGTTTCCGAAGAAGGGGAGGAGGGCGCGGTTCGTCCGGAAAGGCGTTCTTTTCCCGATACGCCCGCGGCGTCCGATGCGACGATCGGGCGGGGACCCGCTTTGCCGCAAGCCGAAAAGGCGCCGCCGACGGGCGGCGGAGAAGTTCCGGGCGGGAGTCCGGAAAAGAGTCCGGGAGAGAGTCCGGAGAGTCCGAAAGGACCGGAAACGATTCCGGAGAGGGGAGAGATGTCGGAGGAGGAGCTTTACCGCGCCGCGAGCGGTTCGGAAAGGGTGCGGCTGAAGATCGTCGGCGATTATCTCGCCTCTCTGAAAACTCCGGGGGCGCCGCTGGTGCGCGGGGGAGGGGGAACGCTTGCCGCTCCGCCGCGCAAGGCCCGCTCCATCGACGAGGCGGGGAATATGGCGCTTTTGTATTTCAAAAAGGGAGAACAAGCGTAAGCGCGTTCGGCGCGCCCGAAGACGGGGGCGCGGGACGGAGAAAAATCATTTCATAAGGAGAAAAAAGTATGGTGACTATGCAGACGGCGGACAACGCCCTCAAATCTTATTATCTCGACGCGGTGACGGAAGCCCTGGACATGAAGGTCAATCCCCTGCTCGCGCAGATCAAAAAATCGACCGCGGACGTCTGGGGGAAGGACGTGCGCAAGCTCGTGCGGTACGGCGTCAACGGCGGCATCGGCGCCGGCACCGAGACGGGGAATCTGCCTGCGGCGCACGGCAACAATTATGTACAGTTCACGAGTACGCTGAAAAATCTGTACGGGACGCTGGAAATTTCCGACAAGGCCATCCGGGCGTCCGCCAACAACGAAGGGGCGTTCGTCAATCTGCTCAACGACGAGATGGAGGCGCTGGTCAGGAGTTCCTCGTTCAATTTCGGCAGGATGCTGTACGGGGACGGCACGGGGAAGCTGTGCAGCGTCGTGTCCGTAGGTTCAAATAACGTCATCACGATGGACGACGTGTCCGCCGTGGCGGAGGGGATGCTCGTGGACTTTTACAGTTCGGCGGACGCGTTGATTTCGGGCACCGACGGCAGGGTGGTGACGGCGGTCGACCGCGACAACAATACGATTACGGTGGACGGCGCCGCCATCACTTCCACTGCCGTGCCCAAGGACAGCTATATCACGCTGCAGAATTCCAAGGGCTGCGAAATTACCGGGCTGGGCGCGATCTTCTCTTCCACGGCGACCGCCCTCTACGGCGTCACGCGCGCGGATCATCCCTGGATGAAGCCGTACACGCAGACGGACGTCGGCTCCATCGACGACGTGACCGTGCAGACCGCCATCGATACCATCGAGAGAAATTCGGGCAGCCGCATCAACTTCATCGTCTGTTCCTTCGGGGTGCGGCGGATGCTCGCCGATTATTTCAATCAGTACAAGACCTATACGCCCGCGATGGAGATACAGGGCGGCTATAAGGCGCTCAGCTTCGGCGGTATCCCCGTCGTCGCCGATCGGTTCTGCCCAGCGGGGACCATGTATTTGCTCAATACCGACGACTTCCGCCTGCATCAGCTCTGCGACTGGCAGTGGCTGGAAGGGGAGGACGGGAAAATCCTCCGCCAGGTCCCCGGAAAGCCCGTCTATACCGCGACGCTCGTCAAATATGCCGAACTCATGTGCGCCCGTCCTTTCGGACAGGGCATGCTGACCGGCATTGACGAAGATTGACGGTTTGAAACGGGTTGAGCGGGTTGAGACGGTTCGAGCACGGAAAAGGGGCGCGGCGGGTGCCGCGCTCCGCACTTCGCCCGATCGGATAAGAGGGACGCGGGCTTTCCGGGAGATTTCGGGGCGTTCCCTTTTGATGACGCGGCGGAAGTATAATACAGAGGAAATAATACAGCGGAAGATCGGAGGTGTTTGTATGACGGTCAAAGAGACGATTTTGCTCGCGGCGGAACTGCTCGGCTGCGGGGAGAAGGTAAAGGAATATTTTGAGGAAAAGGGGGAGACGGGGAAAAAGGAGGCGCAGACGCTGCTGCGCTGCTTTAACCTCGTCGAAAACGAAGTGGCGCTCGACTATCTGCCCCTGTATGCCGAGGACGAGACGCAGTCGGATACGGGCGCGATCGCCTATTCCGCGTTCGGAAAGGCGGTCGTGCGCGTGTTGGGCGTGCGGGACGAGTGGGGGAACAAAATTCCCTTCCGGCTCTTTCCCGACCATCTGAAGACGGCGCCCGGAAAGGTGCGGGTGGCGTATACCTATACGCCGGAGGAAAAGGGGGAGGAGGACAGTTCCGATTTCGTTTTGCAGGCGTCGCCGCGGCTGTTCGCGCTGGGCATCGCCGCGGAATACTGTCTCGCTGCGGGACTGTACGAAGAGGCGGAGATCTGGGACGCCAAGTACAGGGACGCGCTGAAGGCGGCATATGCCGCAAAGCCTGCCAGAGTATTGCGGTCGCGGAGGTGGGCGTGATGTTTCCCGTCAAGCGGTTTCCCGCCGCGAAAAGGGAGGAGAAACGGGTGCGGTATGAGCGGTTTGCGCGTTTCGGCGGGGGCGGAAGCGGGTGTCTGCGCGCCACGGGCGGAGAAAACTGCGATTGTTCGGACGGGAGCATCCGCCCGGGAATCGGGTTGACGGAGTCTGAGTTTTCCGCGCTCGTCTCTACCCTGCCCCATCCGCCCGATCGGTTTTTGTGTTTTCCCGCCCACGGGGAGAACGAAGAAAAGTTCTTCGTTTCCCTCTCCAACGGCAGGGTGTATGTGTACGACGGGGCGCAGGACGAGTTCGTCGAAGCCTATTGTCAGCTGGATCCGCCGATGTGCTGGACGATCGTCCGGAACGGGGAGGGGGAGCCGGAGATCGCCGTCGGCGACGGACTGGACATATGGCGCTACGACAGGGAAACGGGGTTTTTCGTGCGGCAGTACGAATTTATCCCTTCGGCGCTCTGTTTTTTCGGGGAACGATTGTTTGCGGCGGAGGGGGAACGGGTGCATTACAGCGCGCCTCTAGCCCCGTTCGATTTTGCGGAGAGTGCGGACGAAGGGGGATATGTCGATTTCCCTTCCGACGACGGGGGGATACTCGCTCTGTCCGCGCTGGCGGACGGCGTATACGCCTTTCGCGCCCGTTCGGTGTTCCGATTGAAGGCGGACGGGGCGGGCAGGGATTTCGCGAGCGAAAAGATCGGGTACGGCGGCGGGGAGATTTACGGCGTTTCGGAAGGGCTGCCGGACGGGAAGATATACCTCCTTTCCTCGGACGGACTGTATGCTTTCGACGGGAAGAAATTTTCCGCCGTCTGTCCGGCAGCTCCTCTTTCTCCTTTTCCCGGGGAGGCGCGGTTCGGAAGAATCGGCGGAAAGACGGCGGTCGCCTATGTTTCGGACGATGCGGGCGGGAAAAGGGTGTTCGTGTTTGACGAGGGGGCGGGGGAGGGATATTTTTCCTCCTTGCCCGCCGACGGATTTTCCGGGACGGGCGGGGGCGTGTTCTGCGTGGCGGAAGGGAGCGTCGCGGAGGTCGCCGCCGGGGGGACGCTGCCCGAAGGAGAGGAATTTGTCTTTGTCGCCGAACATCTCGATTTCGGCGCGGGCGGGCGGAAGTTCTGGAAGGAACTCGACCTGCGGGGAGAGGGAAGCTGCACGGCGGAGATCGGAAACGAAAACGGGGAAAAAAGGACGTTTTCTTTCGATCTGCAAAGCGGCTGCGCGCGCGTGTTTCCCCTGCTTCCGGGAAGGGAATTTTCCCTGCGGATTTCCCTTTCGCCCGGCACCGCGGTGACGGAAGCCGAAGCGGTCTTTTTGACCTCTTCCGACAAATGAACGAGGCAGGGTTGAGATTACGGAGAAAAGAGTATGACGATCGACATCATCAATTATACGGACGAACAGTTTGCGGAACTCACCGAAGAGCAGATTCTGGAAGTGGAGGACGCGCAGCTTCGGAAAAACCGTCTGACCGCGCAGCTGGAAGAGGATAAGAGACGGGAGAAATACCGGCTCCTGGAAGCGGGGGTATTTCGTTCCCCCGTCTATGAAAAGCTGTGCGACGCGCTGGAAGAGGAATACGACCAGGAAGTGGAGAGCATCCGCGACGCCCTTCTCTTCTATCTGCGCTTTGCTTCGCGGCCGTCCGGGGAGGAGAGCGCCCCCTATCCGCTCGATTATTCCCTCGATTACGCGGAGCGGCTCGCCGTCGTCAAGGGGTATTACGACGAGACGTATTCCGACCCCGCCGACCGCTTCGCTGCCTTTACCGCGGACAAGGTCGCCCGGAATTATCTGGGGGAGGCGTATGCGGGGTTATACGACCTCTACGCCGACCAGGCCGGTGTTTGAAGCGTTATTCATCTTGCCATACTTTGTCGCGCTGCGTTTTCCTTGGGTCACGTACGTTTAAGTACGCTCCCCGGCGGAAAGCCTCGCGCTTCGCGTCTGGCAAGCGACTAACGCTTCAAACT
>DVGN01000111.1 GCA_018712725.1 Candidatus Scatosoma pullicola | reverse complement strand
TATGCCGTCCGCGCCGCCGAATAGGAGAGCCAGGAAGAGGTGTCCACGTCATAGAGCAGGGAGAGGGCGAAAAGTTTTTTCTCCGTCTCCGCCGCCAGCGCGCGGACGTTGTCGTTCAGGTCATGGTCGACAAACCAATAGCCCAAGGACAGGGGGTTGTCGGGATCGGCTTTGATCTCTGCGTCGAGCGAGTCTATCCCCGCGAAGAGGTCGTATTTGCAGAGGGCGTCGGCGAGCAGGTCGGCGGCATAGTCGTAAGCCGCCTGTTCGGTCAGTTCGGCGAGCGCTTCGTCCGACTGCGAACTCACCCATTCGGCATAGGAAGCGGGGCGGCTTTCCAGCGCGTCGCGCTCTTCCCCCGCCGATTTGTCGGCGACGCTTTCGGCGTTCACATAGACGTAGATGCCCTCTTCGCAGAAATAGCCGACGAGAGAGGAGCGGATGCCGTCGAGCGTCTCTTCGCCGTTCGCCGTGCTCTTCAAGGTGACGGTCATTTCGTTATAGTCGGTTTCCGTCCCTTCGTTCAGGAGTTCGAAACAGCCGCTCTTTGCCGCGCGGTCGGCGATCGCCACGGCGGCGTCGGCGGCGTTTTGACCTACCAGGGAAGCGGCGAACGCTTCGTCGGCGGCAAACATATCCCCGTCGGCATTATCGCTGACCGCCTTGCGCACTTTCCCGTTTTCGTCCAGCGTGAGGACGAGGGAGGGGTTGATGTCGATATAGAGACAAGAGGCGGCGGGAATGGCGTTTCCGCCCCGGAAGAGCAGGGGAAGGAAGGAGGCGGAGAGGATGACCGCCGCCGCGGCGCAGGCGGCTGCCGCAAATATTTTTCTGCGGCGTGCGGGGCGTATGGGACGAACCCCGGCGTTTTGCGCGCCGTCGGCGCGCGCCGCGATCGGCTGATTTTTCAGCCTTGCGGACATTTCGGGCGCCGCCGCGTCCAGCTCTTTTTTAAGCTCGTCGAGAAAATCGTTTTTTTTCATGTCGTCCTTACCTCCTTTTTTTCGTTCGTCGCTTCCCTGCCCCGTCGTTTTTATGCCCGGGGAGTTACACTTCACTTTCTTCCCATTCCTTTTTCAGCTTTTTCAGCGCCTTTTTGTATTTCCAGGTGACGGTGCCCAGGGGCAGGGAGAGCATTTTGGCGATCTCCCGATGTTTATAGTCCCAGACGGCGTGCAGGAGTACGATTTCCTTTTCCTCCGCGCTCAGAGACCGCGTCATCAGGTCGAGCGCGGGCAGACGGGGCTGTACCGACGGTTCCTGCGGCAGATCGTCGAGGGGGTGGGCGCGGCGCTTCCGCCGCCGCAGTTCGTCGAGACAGAGATTTTTGGCGACCTGAAAAAGCCAGGCGCGCGCGTCCGTGCCCGGGCGGTAGAGATACGCCTTGCGTTTGACGGAGAGGTACACCTCCTGCGCAATGTCTTCGGCGTCGGCGCGGTTGCCGAGATAAGAATACGCAAAGGCGTACACCCCGCGTCTGGTCTCTTCGTACAGCCGAAGAAAAGCGCCGTTGTCTCCCGCGGCGACTTTCGTCATCAGTTCGTCGATCTGTCTTTTGTCCATAGATTCCCCTGCATACCCTCGTCCATTAAACGGACGGAAGGGGGCTTTTTATTGGCGCGCGGATGAAAATCGGGCGCGGAAATTTCCGCCGGCTTCCGGGGCCGCGCAAAGGGACGGAACCGGAGGGGCGGAACGGACATCTCTATTGTAGCCGGGACGGGGCGGAAAGTCAACCTTTCCCCGCCCCTTGCGAAAAATCCTCCGCCTTTTTTTCTTTCGTTGACTTTTTCCGCCGGGTGTAGTATACTGATGACGAGCGTTCGGCAAAGGAGGAAAAAATCGTGCTGCGGGAGAAAATACGGATCGCAAGCGAGACGGACGGGGAAATACGGGGGAAGTTCTGCCGGGAGACGCTCGGAGAGGAGGAGCTTTCGGGACTGACCTTTGCGGGCGCGGAATTTTCCGCCTGCCGGTTTGTCCGCTGTAATTTTTCGGGGGCTTCGTTTCATAAAAGCGCCTTTTCCGACTGCGTGTTTTCCGGCTGTTCCTTTCGCGAAGGGTGGTTTCGGGAATGTTCGTTTTCCGGCTGCAAGGGGGAGGGCTCGGATTTTTTCGGCGCCGTCTTCAAAGACTGTTCCCTTTCGGGAGGTTCCTTTTCGTATGCCTCCTTTTCCGAAAGCCTGTGGGAAAACTGCCGCGCCGAAGGCGTTGGCTTCCGCGACGCGGGCTTTTCCGAAGCGCGCTTCAAAAACGTCTCCCTCGACCGCGCGGATTTTTCTTCCGCCGATTTCTTCCGCGCTTCCCTCAAAGGAACGGATTTTTCCCGCTGCGAGACGGGCGGGATCCTCCTTTCCGAAGGGCTTTCGGAGCTGAAAGGGACGTTCGTCGGCCCCTTGCAGGCGTGCGCGCTCGTCCGCCTTCTGGGCATCGGCGTCCGGACGGGCACGGAAAAGGAGCCGCCTCCGAAGAAGACGACCCCTTTCCGATAAGAACCTTGTAAGAATGAGCGTTTTTGTATGCGATCCGCGCGCCGCGCGTATCGTTTGACCGCTTTTATTATATAATAACTAACGGTTAGATGTCAAGCATTTTCTAACCAATGGTTATATAATGCGGGCATGGTAGACGAAATCAAAAAGCGGCTTCGGGAAGAAATCATACACAGCGGCATGACGACGGTGGAACTCGCGCGGCGGGTGGGCGTATCGCCCGAGATGATCACGCAGTACTGCACGACCAAAAAACTGCCGCGGCTGGATACGTTTGCGCGGCTCTGCCGGGCGCTGGACGTCTCCGCGGACTATATGCTCGGTCTCTCCGACTGACGGAAGGGCTTTCGGGCGCCTGCGCACAATTCGGGCGTTTGGAGGGTTCCGTACGCCTGCGGGGGGCGTTTTCGTTTCGGGATCTCCGCGCCTGCAAAGGAAGGTCTTTCCGCGTGAAAAACTGCCCCGCAGCCGAAAACGGGCGGGGCAGGGGAGAGATCACGAACTTTCGGGACGGATACATTCCCCCGTGGAGCAGCTCTGAAAAATGACGAAGAAGCCCTCTTTGTCGGAGAAGAGAGAGGAGGGGACGAAGGTGCAGACGCCGGCGATCTCTTCGGGCGGACTGCTCTTGTCGGGGGCGGGCAGGGCGTAGCAGATGTATTTGGCTTTGAGGTCGTCGTAGACGACGCCCACGAGATATTCGGGGTTCCCCTCTTCGCCGCGCACCCGCACCCATTCGGAGGCGGGAAAGATGTCTTTCAGCGTGTCGTCGGCGGGATATCTGGAAAACAGGGCGTCGATCTCTTCCTTTACGGCAAGGTAATATCCGTCCGGGTCTTCCGCAAACGGATGGCATACGTCTTCAGCATCTCCATCCGCCGCAGAATTTTGCCGCTCTTTCTCCGGCGGCTGCGGATCTCCGCTTTCAGCGTATGCATATGTACGAGCTTTTGCATGCTCGAAGCGTTCATCGTCCTCCTCCTCCTTTTCGTAGTAGTTTTCGGCGGCGACCCGCTCGTCGTCGTACTTCCCGCGCGTCGGCTCGCCCGCAGGGGGCATGGTCGGGGGCACGGGCGGCTGTACGGGGGGAACGGGCTGCGCGGGCGGTTCGTCGTATCCGGGCGGGGGCGGCGTCTCGTGCGCGGGGCGGGGCGGTTCGGCGCGCTCCGGCTTTTTTTCTTCGGGCGCGGGGGCGAAATCGTCGGCGGAGTCCGCGGCAAAAGTCTGCGCGCTTTGGGCGGCGTCCGCCGCGGCGGTCTCTTTCGAACGGGGCGGAACGGCGCTCTGCACGAGGGTGCGCCAGTCGTAGGGGCATTTTCCGTTGACGCCGAAGGCGATGGGGACGATCGCGTTTTTGACGAAGCAGATGACGGCGACGAACCCTTCGGAGGCGTCCAGCTCGGATACGATGTTGAAGAGGCATTTCCCGCGCAAGGGGAGCATCTCCGTCCGCCCGCGCGCGTCGGCGAGCAGACAGTAGTATTCCCCCGACGAGAGGGGCGCGAAGTTGATGACGGATACCTCCGCCGAGAGATTTTTTCCGTATTGCTCGATTTTCACCAGCCCCGAAAGCGTCCTGCCGTCTCCCGAGAAGCCCTGTTTCACCTGCCGCAGAATGCACATTTTTTTGACGAAATTCATGTCCGTCATCCTCCCGCTTTTCCGCGCGCTCGCCGCCCGCGGTTTCCTTTCCATTATATATGCCGGACGGGCGGTATTTTTGCACGATTCTGCCGAATTTGCGCCTTTTTTGCGGAAAAAGCCGGGCGGCGGACGTTTCAGAAGGGTCGGACAATCCCTCAGTCTGTCCTATGGACAGCCAGCTCCCTTTGCACAAGGGAGCCAGGGGGGAGGGCGCTGCTCCGCCGGAAAAAAAATTGCATAAAATGAAAAATATCCGTTTTTTGCGGGGCGGAAGGTTGACCTGCGGGCATTTTTCGCGTATAATAGTGAATATGAAATCGGGTCAAGAAACAAAAGGGACAAACAGGGCGCTTCGGGTGCTTGCCGCGCTCTTGCTGACGGCGCTGTCCGCCGCGGCGGTCTGGTTTATCTTTTCCAACTCCCTGCGCGACGCCGCCTCTTCCTCTTCCCAGAGCCAGACGGTGACGGAGGGGGTGCAGGACGCGATCGGCACCATCGCCCCCTCTTCCCCCGTGGCGAACGCGGAAGGGGAGGATTTTGCGCGCCTGCACGCCTTCGTGCGCAAGTGCGCGCACTTTCTCGAATTTGCCCTGCTCGGCGCGCTGCTTTTGTGGACCTGCCGCAGCTATACCCCCCTGAAACGGTTCTGGTTCGCGCCCCCCTGCATCGCCTTTCTCGTGGCGGTGTTCGACGAATACATACAGAATTTCTCCCCCGGGCGGGGCACGGCGTTTACGGACGTCCTCATCGATACGGGCGGAGCGCTCGCGGGGACGGCGTTTGCGATCGCCTGCCTGCTCGTCGCCGGCGTTATCGCGCGGCGAAAAAAGAAGCGGAACGCCCTGCCGTTACATACCCGTTGATGGGGCGGGCGGACGGTTCCGCCGGTTTCTCCGGGCTTTCCCGGATGGTCCGGATGTTTGTTCGTCAAATCCCTGCCCCGTGTATTTTGCGGGATGTCTCCCGAAAAAACGGGAAAACTTTACGGAGCGACTTATTTTATGGAGAAAAAAGAAGATCTGGAAATTGCATTGATCCGCTACAATAAGAAGACGTGGTGCAAGAGCGCGCTGCTCGGCTTTTTCGTCGGGCTGGCGGTCATCGTCCCCGGCATCAGCGGTTCCACGGTCGCCATCATCTTCCGGCTGTACGATCAGTTTCTGTACGCGCTCGGGAATCTCTTCCGGCAGTTCAAGAAGTGCTTTTTCTTCCTGCTGCCCATCGGCATCGGCATCGTCATCGGACTGCTGCTCGGGTTTATCGCGGTGGAAAAGCTGCTCGCCGTCCTGCCCTTCGCGGTGGTGGGGCTGTTCGCGGGTTTGATGTGCGGCTCTTTCCCCGCCGTCAAAGACGAATTGAAGGGGGCGAAAATGACGGGAAAGCGGATCGCCCTGCTCGTCGTCGGCGCGCTTATCCCCATCGCGATCGGCGTCCTCTCCGTCGCCCTCAACGCTTCGGCGGGGGAGACGGGCAACGTCTTTGCGGACGTCCGCGTCTGGCAGATTATCGTCTGCATCCCCGTCGGCTATGTCGTGGGTCTGACGCAGATCGTGCCGGGTCTGAGCGCCTCCGCCATCCTGCTGGCGCTCGGCTGGTTCCGTTCCCTCGTGGACAGCGTCAGCCTCACTTTCTGGAAGTCGGAGCCGATGATCTTTCTCGTCTATGCCGCGCTCGCCGTCGGCTTCCTGCTCGGCATCTTCACCTTTTCCCGCTTCCTCACCTGGATTTTCGGCAAGGCACGCCATACGGCGTATTCGATGATCGTCGGCCTGTCGTTAGGTTCTATCGTCGCCATGTTCTATAACCCCGACGTGTTCTCGGTGTATGTTTCCTGGACGGAGAACGGCGTAAACGCCGCCGATCTCGTTTTGGGGATCGTCCTGTTTGCCGTCGGCGTCGTCGGCGCATACCTGCTCGTGCGCTATCAGCGCAAAAAGGACGCGGAGGCGCTCGCTTCCCCGCAGCGGCAGGGACCGTCCGAGCCGTCCGATTCGTCCGGACAGACGCAGGAGGGGAGCAAAAACTGACGTTTGCCGCCCGCCGCAAAATTGCGGCGGGCGAATGTTTTATAAAGCAAAAACACGGAGGGGAAAAACGATGAAATGGAAGGAATGGTTTTCGAAGCGCGCCGCCGATCTGCGCTTTGCCGCCTCCCGGCGGATATATACCTGCGACGGCTGCGGCAAGGAGATCTTCGACGGCCCCGAAACCCGCCTGTGCGCGGATTGTGCGGCGGAAATTCCGCGCAGCCTTCCCGCCTGCCCTAAATGCGGGCGGAAGGGGCTTTCCCAGGGGCTGTGTCTCGACTGCAAGCGCACGCCGCCCCGTTTCGTGCGCGGTTTTTCTCCCTTTTCCTACCGCGGACTTGCGGCGCGGATGCTCAACCGCTTCAAGAACGGCGAACGGCATCTCGCTTGGTTTTTCGGCGGGGAAATGGCGGCGACTCTCGAAAATGCGACAGGCAGGGGAGAGATTACCGTGCCAGAAGAGGGAATTTTGATCGCGTCCGTGCCCGCGTCGGAAGAGCGTAAACGGGCGCGCGGCTACGATCAGGCGGCGGAACTCGCCGAAGTCCTCTCCCGCCTGACGGGGGCGGAGCGGAAGCAGGTTCTGACCATGACCCGGCGGACGCAGCCGCAGAAGAGCCTGACGGCGGAAGCCCGCCGCAAAAACGCGGAGGGCGCCTATCGCGCGATAAAGGGTTCGTGCGCGGGGCGGACGGTCCTGCTCGTGGACGATCTGATGACGACGGGGGCGACGGCGGACGCCTGTACGCGGGCGCTGTATAAGGCGGGCGCCGCGGCAGTCTATTTTCTCTCCGCTGCCGCCGTTCCCGAACGGGCGGTGTTTTTCGGCGCCGACTGACCGCCGGAAACTTTTTTTGTCCGTTTTCGGGTTTCTTTATCAGAAACCGAACTTCTTATCCCCTCCGTCACTCCGTGACACCTCCCCTTATATCTCCGTTTCGTTGCTTTTCTTTTGCGCACAAAACAAAAGCAACGAGTTTCTTGCGGAAAGATTTAACGGAGAGACAACCGCGTGCGCGCGGAGCGTTGCTCCGCTAAATCGCGGTTTTCCCTCCCTCTTTGCCCCGATGGGGCAAAGTTCCCTTCCTTTCCCGCTCGGCACTCCGCGCCGAGTAAGGGCAAAAAGCGCATAACAAGTGACGCCCTTTTTGCGGATTTATATCGGCGTTTCGATTTACTTTATCGAAATCAGACTTTCTTATCCCCTCCGTCTCGCTCCGCTCGACACCTCCCCTTACCATAAGGGGAGGTATGGTGGTGGGGCGACATGCCCTATC
>DVGN01000110.1 GCA_018712725.1 Candidatus Scatosoma pullicola | reverse complement strand
TCAAAACGCGGAGAAGGGTTGCAGATTGCGCCCGAAGCCGGAAGGTTCACCGCAGCGACTTTACTCAAATGTAAACGAGCAAGGGGAATACCGGTGAGGGCGCAAGATGCGCCCTTATACCGCGTTTCGCTCAATAAAACAAATAAGTCTACCGTTAAAACGCGTAGATACAAGCAAGACGCGGAGCCTGCGGAAGTCCGAGGGGAGTGTACACAGAAGTACATGACCCGAGGAACCCGTAAAGGCGACAAAGTATTGCGACGTATATACGCGTTTCCCACAACTTAAACCGATCAGGACAACGAAGTGATGCGGTGTACTTCATATATCCGCCTGTCCGCCCGCAGTTTTTTCAGAAGCATATCCACGTCCTCGATGTCGGTGAGGCTGACGGACGCTTCCAGCACGGCGTCGTGATTTTTGTCGATCCTGCCGTTGACGGCGGTGATGGACAATTTCATGTCGGACACGACGAGAGAGAGGACGGAGAGCGCCGCCCCCTGGTCGGTGGCGCGGATCTGAATGTTCGCGTTATAGCGATGCTTATCGTGCACTTCCTTGTTCCAGGACGCGGGCAGCAGCCGTTCGGCGTCAATGCCGCGGATATTGGGACAGTCGGCGCGGTGGATGACCACCCCCCTGCCGCGGGAGGTAAATCCGACGATCTTATCCCCCGGAACGGGAGAACAGCACCCCGCGAACCGCACCAGAAGCCCCGACTGCCCGTTGACGAGCACCCCGCCGGGCGAGCGGTTTCCGCCGTCCCCCGCATGCACTTCGAAGGGCTTTGGCATCTCCCGCTTGTAGAAATCGATGAGCTTGAACAGCACCTGGTTGACGGACACCGAGCCGTACCCCACGGCGGCGTACATCTCGTCGGGCGAGCCGAAGGAATAGCGGTCGGAAATGCGCTTGAAGCTCTCGGGTGTGAGAAGGGAAGAGAGGGTATATCCCCGTTTTTTCGCCTCTTCGTCCAGCTTCGCCTGTCCGATGCGGATGTTCTCCTCTTTGAGCTCGTTTTTGTAAAACTGTTTGATCTTCGCCTTGGCGCTCGACGATTTGATGAATTTCAGCCAGTCGCGCGAAGGCCCCTTGGAATTGGGGGAAGTGATGATCTCCACGACGTCCCCGACTTCCAGCGTCGTGGTCAGGGGCACGATTTTGCCGTTGACGCGGGCGCCCGTGCAGTGGTTGCCGATCTCCGAATGGATGGCATAAGCGAAATCGACGGGCGTGGCGCCGGGGGGGAGGGAAATGACCTTCCCGCGCGGCGTGAACACGAGCAGCTCGTCGCTGTACAGCTCGGTTTTGAGGGCGTCGAGGAACTCCTGCGAATCCTTCAGAGTCCCCTGCCACTCCATGACCTCCCGCAGCCACGTCAGCTTGTTTTCGAAATTGGTGTTTTCCTCTTCCGTCCTGCCCTCTTTGTATTTCCAGTGCGCCGCGATACCGTATTCGGCGATCCGGTGCATCTCCTCCGTCCGGATCTGAATTTCGAAGGGCTGCCCGTACATGGTCATGACGGTGGTGTGCAGGGACTGGTATTTGTTGGGCTTGGGATTGGCGATATAATCCTTGATCCTGCCGGGCAGCGGCTTCCACTTCTCGTGGATCTCGCCGAGAACGGTGTAGCACTCCCGCACGTCCTTGACGATGACCCGCACGGCGGTGAGGTCGTAAATCTGATCGAGCGACTTCCCCTTGTTCTTCATCTTTTTATAGATGGAATAGAAATGCTTGGGTCTGCCGAACACCTCCCCTTCTATGCCGTCTGCCTTCATCATGTCCCGAATCTGCCCCACGATGTCGTTGACGAATTCCCGCCGCTCGGACAGTTTTTCGTTGATGTGGACGACGAGATATTCGTACGCTTCGGGGTCGAGATATTTGAGGCAGAGGTCCTCCAATTCGCATTTGATCTGCGAAATACCCAGCCTGCCCGCGAGCGGCGCGTAGATGTCCAGCGTCTCCTTCGCCATCTTCTGCTGCCGCTCGGGGGAGAGATAGTTGAGTGAGCGCATATTGTGCAGCCGGTCGGCGAGCTTGATGATGATGACGCGGATGTCCTTGGCCATCGCCACGAAGATCTTGCGGAAGTTTTCCGCCTCCTCCTGCTCCTGCGACTTGAACACGATCTTGTCCAGCTTGGTGACGCCGCTGACGAGTTCCAGAACTTCGTCGCCGAACTCCCGGCGGATGTCCTCTTCGGTGACGGGCGTGTCTTCGATGACGTCGTGCAGAAGGGCAGCCGCGATGGTGGCGGCGTCCAGCCCCAGCTCCATGAGGATGGTAGCCACGGCGCAGGGATGAATAAAGTAGGGTTCCCCCGACGCCCGCTTCTGATTGGCGTGCGCCTCCTTGGCGTAATTGTACGCTTTCAGGAGCATTTCCCGGTCCTTGTCCGAATACAGCTCCTCGATTTTGTTCAAAGTCGCATCCATGGCATTCCCCTCTCACTCCTCCCGAAGGGCGAGTATTTTCCGATAGATCGCGGAATTTTTCAGATCGGCTTTCACGCCCCGGTAGACGACGAGTTTCCCCTCCGAAAACTCGACCAGACCCAATTCCTCAAACACGTTGAGCGCAAAGATGAATTCCCGGCTGTCGAAGCCGAGCGCCCCGCAGGAGACGGACAGTTCCTCCGCCGTCTCCCCGCTCAAAGACCCCGCCTGCCGCCGCAGCGCCGCGAATATCTCCAATAAACTCTCCCGGTCGGGATCCAGCCCCGCGAACATTTTATAGCCGCAGATTTCGCCGTTGACAAATACCTGCCTGCCCGAAATCGCCGCGATGTTGAAATCGGACGGAGTGTCCAGAAAGACGAAATCGCGGAATCCCGAAAGGTCGGCGTCGGGCGCGGGCGAGACGAGAAGTTCGTTGGCGAGATTTCTCGACGAAGGATAAAACAGGTCGCACCCCATGTCGTTCAGCTCCTCATAAAACCGCAGCGTGCGCCGGTCGGAGGCGATGAGGCAGAGCCCGTAGGCGCATTCTTTGCGCTTTTCTTCAATGAGCGCCTTGGTCTCCTCCGTCGTCAGTTCCCGCACGTCTATATCCGCGGGCGAAGCGTAGGAGCGCGCCACGGCGTTGGCGAAGATGCTCTGCGTCACCTCCCTGCCCGTCCGGCCGTCGTACAGCATATCCCGCACGATGCCGCGCACGGATTCCCTGTCCCGGAAGCGGGAGATGCCCGCCTCAAAGACGAAGGTCTTTTTCACGTCGCTCTCCACGAGCCGCAGATTTTTCGCGCCCGAGAAATAGACGAGCTCGATGCAGTCGTTTTTCACGGACAGGTGGGGGGACATGTATTTGAGGGGCTTTGCCCGGCACTTTTCCAGCGTCAGCGCGAACAGCGGGCGGCGGTGCCCCACGCCGTACGGTTCCAGCGCCTCCAATTCGCGGGCGAATTTTTCGGGGAAAGGCCCTTCGATCTCTTCGCTGATGCAGACGCGCTGTTCGAAGTCCTCCGCGGGGTGGGTCCTTCCGATCTCTTCGCCCAGCGCCCGTTCCAGGGCGTCGAAATTTTCCGCTTTCAGATTGATCCCCGCCGCCTGCGCGTGTCCGCCGAATTCTTCGATATACGCCGAACAGGCGCGCAGCGCCGCATAGATATTCACCGTGTCGATGCTCCGCGCGCTCCCTTTGAGCATGTCGCCGTTCTGTACGAACAGCAAAGCGGGTCGGTTGTACTCCTCCGCCAGCCGCGCCGCGACGATGCCGACGAATCCCGTATTCCAGCTCTGATCGGCGAGCATGATGACGTTTCCGTACGCCCCTTTTTTCACGAGTTTCGCCTTGGCGGAGGCGTACAGTTCGTCGCAGCACCGCTGCCGCTCCGCGTTGTAGGCGGAAAGCCGGGCGGCGAGATCGAGAATCTCCCCTTCGTCTTCGGAGGAAAAGAGCCGGAACGCCGCCTGCGCGTCCCCCATCCTGCCCGCCGCGTTGATGCGGGGCGCCACGGTAAAGGCGAGATTCTGCGCCGTCACGCCGTCGTACGTCTTGCCGATGAGCGCCGCGAAACAGCTGCGGGGGCGGGTGTTGATGAGTTTCAGCCCCTCCGTCACGATGTCCCGGTTTTCGCCGAGCAGAGGCACGCTGTCCGCCACCGTCGCCAGCGCCGCAAAATCCAGATATTTATACGCCCCCTCCCCGAGCAGCGCGCACGCCACCTTGAACGCCACCCCCGCGCCGCACAGGTTGTCGTAAGGGTAATCGTCTTTCAGCTTGGGATTGACGATCACGCAGTCGGGCAGCGTCTCGGGCAGTTCGTGGTGATCGGTGACGATGACGTCCGCGCCCAGTTCGTAGATATACTGCGCCTCTTTGGCGCAGGAAATGCCGCAGTCCACCGTGATGAAGAGTTCGGGCTGGCAGTCGTCGAAGATCTTATCCACCGCCTCTGCGGACAAGCCGTAGCCGTCCGAGCGTTCGGGGACATATATATGCGCGTCGATGCCGTACTCGCGCAGGGCGTGGTACATGATGGCGGAGGCGCAGATGCCGTCCGCGTCGTAGTCGCCGAACACCGCCACCGTCTTGCTTTCGTCCCGGGCGGCTTTTATCATCTCCGCCGCCTCCTTCATCCCCTTCATGAGGAAGGGAGAGAGGAAATTTTTGCGGGAGGGGTGCATAAATTTCCGGATCGACTCCGGCGTATCCACCCCGCGGGCATACAGAATGCGGACGATGTGTTCGGTAAGCCCCGTCTCGCGCGCAAGGCGGGAGACGGTATTCAGTTGTTCCCCCGTAAAGGTATATTCGGGAACTGTTTTTTTCATAACTTCCGTCCAGATCCGGAAAAAGCCGCCAAAGGCCGCTTTCCCCTTTCAAAGCAAAACCGGCGGAGTCGGTATAGTCCTCCGCCGCCGGTCGAAAATCCGGCTGTAATCGCCGTATCGGTAAATTGCGTTTTTATGCGCACCCGCCCGTGCTCACTCGGCTTTGTCCGCCGCCGGCTGCGTCTCGGCTGCGGCTGCGGCTTTTGCCTCCCGCTTCTTCTCGCGGGGGGGCTTATAGTCGTACCGCGCACGCGCCGCCGCCCGCTTGTCCGACGCCTTTTTCAGGGGCAGATACAGGGAGGGCAGGAAGAGCAGAACGGAATACAGCGCCGCCGCCACGCCGATGAGGGAGGCGATGGCAAACCAGCGCACCGCCGCCGTCGCGATCGCGCCGACGACCACCAGAACGACCGCCGCTACCAGGCAGAACAGCAGGATTCCCTTCGCGGGCAGGGAGGAGACGATCGCATCCTCCGCCGACTTTTCCTTATATTCGTCCGTCTTGAAATCGGCGCGCATCTTCCCGAACGCGAACAGGGAGAGAATCGTCGTGAACAGCAGCGCGAACGCCCCCACGTAAGCGACGGACGCCGTGACGGGGATGCGGACGAGCGCGACGAGCGCCAGCGTCAGCAGGGTCCCCGCAAGGGTGGACGCGGCCGCCGCGATACCCATATTCAGCTTATAGCGCACGGCGACGTAGATAAATTCCAGAACGACGGCGATGACGCCCGCCAACACGGCGCGCCAGATATACCCTTCGGGCAGAACGGCGGACACCGTTTCGGCGTTCGACGTCACGTACACATAGGCGCCGTACAGGGCATTCCCCTGCGTGCCCGTCGCTTCGGTGAGGCGGTTTTCCACGGCGGTTTTGACGGCAGCCACGGCGCTCTCGTCCACCGAAGAAGAGAAAGCGTACACGATCTCACAGCCGGTGCCGGAGAACTCGCTCGTCATCGAATATTTGTCGCCCAGTCCCGCGCCGCCGATCTCCTCTTCGCACACTTCGCGGATGAGGGCGGTACGGTCGTCGGTGACATAGGAATCCAGGCGGACGCTGAGCGTCCGGGAATCGGAGAGGGCGGCGTCGGTGTTGAAACCGAAGATCGCCGCGATCACGATGCCGGCGACGATGACGACGGCGGCGAGAATGCCCCAAAGTTTGAATTTTCCGATCGTTTTCGACAGTTTACTCATCGTCGTCATCCTCCCGCACAAAGCCGAAATACTTATATTTGTCCTTGGACGCGGAGAGCAGCATACAGCTGATGAAACGGGTCCAGAGCAGATTGCAGAACGCCCCCGTCACCAGACAGATGAGCGCCTGGATCGCCAGCGCGTGCAGACCCGCCGCGCCGATCAGGAGGGCGAGCGCCGCCAGAATGAGGACGGCATAGGTATCCAGCGTCCCCGCCAGCGACTTTTTATAGCCCCCCTTGACGGAGGAATCCACCGTCTTGCCCGTCATAAATTCCGCCTTGATCGCGCGGTAGACGCTCCCGTTGAAGAAGAGGGTCACAAGCAGTCCGAACAGGAAGATGAGGACGCTCCCCAGCGTAAATTCCAGCACCCCCGACGTGATAAACGCAAAGCACAGGGTCGTGATGATGAAATACGAGAGGGTGGAATAGAGGCAGGCGCCGCCGAAGCCGCGGAAGAACACGAAGGGCAGCACGAGCGCCGCGAGAAGCACGATTGCGAGCGCGATATACAGCAGGGTGCGGGTATTTTCGCCGTATGCGGGAGGCGCGATCCTCGCGTCGTCCGCCGTAAACGAAATGCCCATGTCCCCCGCCTGCACCGCCGATTCGAGCAGGATCGCCACCGTCTGCGCCGTCTCGTAGGTATAGGAAGAATCCCCGCCGCCGATATACATTTCGTCGCCGTCGATGACGGAGGTGACGGAAAGGGAGATGATGTCCTCTCCGCCCACGCGGAAATACAGCGTTCCGGAAGAAGAGGAAGAATCGTCGGAGGACGAAGAAAGAGTGGTGGTGATGTCGCGGATGAGCGTCCGCCCCTCATCCGTCAGACGGATGCGCACATAGACGCCGTCCCGGGTGGATTCGGGGGTAAAGTCGCGGAAATAATCGGACGCGGAAACGTTTCTGCCCTCTTCAAACACGTCGGACGTACCGTCGTTGAGGGTAAAACCTCCCGTATAGGAGAAATACTGAAAGGTCGTCCCTGCGGAAGTATCGTACTCGGGTACGGAGACGCGGATGGCATAATCGTCCACGACGGAGACCCGATAAGAAGAATACCCTTTTTTCGCATAGCGGTCGGCGATCTCCTTTGCCGCCGCCTCAAACGATGTCCTGAAGGACTCCGTCACGGTATATCCGCCGTTTCCGTCCTCTTCGACGACGCCGTCGTCGGGATCGGTGGAGAGGTATATTCCGCCGTGCGCGGTGTAGGAACTCGTATATTCTTCAAGCCTGTCCGCATCCCCTTCGCGGGACTCGCATTCCGTTTTATATTCCGCCTCGGAAATGACGCCCTCGGGGTAGTAGTAGGTATAATATCCCCCGCCGAGGTCCTCGTCGAAATCGTACGTGTCGACCACGGGATGCCATGTGCTTTCGGCGCCGTTTACGGGAAACGGCAGGTCGAAAGAAGGAACCGCGATCATCGCGCACAGAGCGACGATAACGATGGTAATCAAGGTCAGCAATACCACCGATTTCTTCTTGCCCATTGAATAGCCTCCTGAATGATTATCGGATAAAAAAACGCTCCGATTGATACTGATACCGTTTTATTATATCCTATCTTGCCGCCGCCCGTCAAGTCTTATCGGCGGCATTGCGCGAATTTTTTGTCGGTTTTCACAAAAAAACCGCCCCGGAAGGGGCTTTCGGGCACCCTTTTCAGGCGCCCTCCCCGCTCTCCTTTTTCGCGGAGAGGATCTTCTTCTCCGCCAGGATGTGCATCGCGCATTCGATGCGCTTTTTCATCATCGCGCAGGTGAGGGGATACGGCTCGTCGATGTCCCCGCAGAAATGGTAGTTGTTGGCGTTGCAGCCCCCCGAACAGATGTATTTCGCAAAGCAGTTCTCGCACTTTTTGCGCGTGAACAGACAGGCATTCGCGAACTTCTCCCGGATGTCCGGGCGGGTGATCCCCTCCCGCACGCTCCCCATGCGGAACTCCTTGTCCCCCGCAAACTGATGGCAGGGATAGAGGTCGCCGTTGGGGACGACGGAAAAATACTCGTTCCCCGCGCCGCAGGCGGACACCCGCTTGGAGAGGCAGGGCCCCCCTTCGAGATCGATGTTGAAGTGGAAGAAATTGAACCCCTTCCCCTCCGCCCAGCGCTTCAGATACTCGTCGCAGAGGGTCTCGTACTCCTCTTCGATGCGGGGCAGATGCTCCTCCCGGATCTCCAGATCGGGGATGTCCGTGACGACCGGCTCCATCGAGATGGAATCCAGCCCCTGGTCGGCGATGAACAGGACGTCTTTGGAAAAGTCGAGATTTTTCGCCGTGAAGGTGCCGCGGACGTAATAGCTCTTGTCCCCGCGCAAAGAGACGAATTTTTTGATGTTCCCGATGACGTAGTCGAAGCTGCCCTTGCCGTTCACCGTCTTGCGGATGGCGTCGTGCACCTCCTTCCTGCCGTCCAGGGATAAGACGACGTTCTCCATCTCCTCGTTGAAAAAGCGGATGACGTCGTCGTTGAGGAGAAGCGCGTTGGTCGTCGTCGTGAACAGGAATTTCTTCCCGACCTTCGCCGCCTCCGCCTTGGCGTAATACACCGTCTCTTTCAGGACGGAGAGATTCATCAGCGGCTCGCCCCCGAAAAAGTCCATTTCGAGAACCTTTCTGTTCCCGCTGTTGGCGATGAGGAAATCCACCGCCGCCTTCGCCGTGTCCGGGCTCATGAACTCCCGCTCGGCGTGATACGCCCCTTCGTCCGCAAAGCAATAGCGGCAGCGGAAATTGCAGTCGTGGCAGATGTGAATGCACAGCGCCTTGATCTCCCGGCTCTTGACGGGGCGGGCGTTCGTCTCTTCCCTGAAGAGCAGCCCCTGCTCTTTCAGGCCTTCCGCGTCCGCGAGGATCTCCCTGATCTGCCCGTCCGTGATATAGGAGATGTCGACGTCCTTCCCCTCCTCCTTCGCGGCGAGAAAATCGGCGGTCGCCTTGTCGCACTCGTGCAAAGACCCGCTGCCGACGTCGTAGATGTAGTTCTTGTCCCGATAATTGAATACGTGTATCATACCTTCCGCCTTTTGCAAAATTCGAGGGGAGTATGCACTCCCCTCCGAAAAACCGTATGTCCCGGAACCATGCCGGACGCTGCGCCAAAAACGGCGCAGCGGACACCCTTTGCCCGTTGCGCCATTTTGTCTTGGCAAACTTCTGCGCCGCCCGCGGCGCGAAACGCTTATTTGCGCTCGATCTTCTCTTCGCGCGTGATCCTCTCGCAGGACTGGTTGCCGACCGTGCAGCTCGTCTTGCAGGCGGACTGGCAGGTGCTTCTGCATTCGCCGCACCCGGTCACCTTTCTCTCGGCGGGTTTCGCTATCGTCTTGATCATAAAAACTGCCTCCTTGCAATCTTTTTTCGGATTCTGTCTCTATTATAATACACACTCCGCCAAAAAGCAAGCGCTTTTCCCCTTCCGCGCGCAATTTTTTCCGCCCGGGCAGAAAAAAGCGCCTTTCCCGGGATTCAATAGCGCCGCCCCGCCACCACTCCCTGGCTCCCTTGTGCAAAGGGAGCCGGCAGCCAACGGCTGACTGAGGGATTGCCTGTCCGGCTTCCGATTTGTCTAAAAGAATGCCGTCGGTTCAACCCTGCCCGTAGCATTTCCAATTTTCTTATCCCCTCCGTCACTTTGTGACACCTCCCCTTTGTCAAAAAGGGGAGGCATGGGTGAGTGGCTCCCTTGTGCAAAGCACGGAGACCAAACACCCCCTTGTGCAAAGGGGGGAAATGAAAGGGGGGATTGTCCCGCTCGGTCTCCACTCCATAAAAATCCCATCGTTACTCCTCCCCGCCTGCCCCGTTTCGGTTTTCCCTATCGAAAACCGGCTTTCTTATCCCCTCCGTCTCGCTCTGCTCGACACCCTCCCCTTTGTCAAAAAGGGGAGGCATAGGTGGGTGGCTCCGTACTATCTCCCCTTACTATAAGGAAGCACGGAATAGACGGCTTCCCCTTACCATAAGGGGAAGCATAAAGAGAGCTTTGCATCACTCCCTTGCCATAAGGAGAGGTAAGAAAAACGGGGTGCCCGGCACTCTGCCATAAGGGAAGATAAGAAGAATAAGGCTGCCCGGCGCTCTTTACTATAAAAAAAGGCAGAGGGGCTTCGTGCCGCTCCCTCTGCCATGATGTGATACGGGCGGAAAGGCGCCGGCTTCCGTCTCAAGCCGCCCTTTCTTTGCCGCACCCTTGACCCGTATCAAAGTCATTTTTTGATCCAGGGCGGCGCGGACGAGTCGGGCATGTATTCGAGAATATCCCCCGGCTGACACTGCAGAGCCTTGCAGATGGCGTCCAGCGTGGAAAAGCGGATCGCGCTGATTTTTCCCGTCTTGATCTTGGAAAGATTGACGTTGGCAATCCCCACCCGCGCCGACAATTCGTTCAAGGACATCTTCCTGTCCGCCATGACCCTGTCCAGCCGCAAAATAATCATTTGTCCACCTCACTTCCGCGCCCCGCGCGGCGATTTGCTTGCGTAAACGCAGCCCTGCCCCCGGCAAATGCGTTTTTTCGTGCCCGCTCCGACTCAGAGGGTCTCGTCCGATTCCCTCTGTAATTTGGCGCCGTACTCGAAAATATACGCGACGAGCAGGAGAACGAGGGCGATGAACAGCGAACCCAAATCGAGCGATCCGCCCAAAGAAATCCCGAACAATCCGCCCGTCAGAATTCTGCGTACCGCCCCGCCCGTCACCAGCGACAGCACCGACCAGCCCAGAAGGATAAACGCCGTCACTTTCAGATAGCGGATGCAGGGCTTGCTGAACGGCGTGCTGTTTTTGTGCAATACCTTCCCGAATTTGGCGACGAACAGAAAGATCACCGCATACACCGCCATGTACAGCATACCGATAAACAGCGCCAGGGCGCAGAGTTTGGTCAGGGGCAATTCGACGGGCGTTCCCGAACCGAAAGAAAAGGTCAGGGCATTTCCCGTGACGGCGCCGCCGGGGACGTCCTCCGCGATCGCGGCGGCGAGGTCCTCCCAGAAGGGCAGGGAAGAGGATACCGACACTTCCCCCGTCAGCCCTAAGGACATGGACAGCAGGCTGTCGGGCACGACCGCAAACACCAGCGCCCCGATCAGCATCCCGCCCGCGCAGACAAACGCGAGGATGCACAAAATCGTCATCACGATCCGCAGCGCTTTGCCCAGCGTCTGAATCTTCCTGACTTCCGCATGATTTTCCGACATAACGAACTCCTCCCGCGGCGCGTCTCTCACCGCCCGCGCCGCGTTTCTTCATGAGCCCATTATAGCACGAAAAATTATTCCTGTCAACTATTTTTTAACGTTTTTCGTTAAAATTTTTATTTTCATATCAGGCGGAACGAAGATTGACGGCGACGATGCCGGAGAGCAGCCCCGCGACGGCGCCGAAGGCAAATTCGGCGAGCAGGATGAGGGAGAAAGAGAAATCCCGCGCGACGGCGGAAAAGACAAAGCCTGTGAGGGCGACGGTGAGCATCCCCACGGCGAGCCCTTTCAGCCAGCCCTTTTCGCCGCGCAGGGAAAAGAGACAGCCGAAGAGCACGGCGAGCGCCTTGATGCACTGATCGACGGGCATGATGACGGAATCGGGAACGGGGGTCAGCCGCAGGATAAAGGAGAAGAGCACGGTTGCGACGAGCGCAAAGAGCACGGCGATCCCCGTCCCCTTTACAATCTGAAAGAGAGCCGAATTTTCCGAACGCATAAAAAACCTCCGCACGGGATAATTTCTTTTTTATCCTATGCGGAGGGAAGCCGGTTTAGAAGTCCGGGCAGACTGCCGGAAAATCCGGTTTTTCTTTCCTTATTCCTTGTCCTCTTTTTCTTCGGCGGAACCGGCATTTCCGGCGGCATTTTCGCCCTCTGCCGTCTCCGTCGTCTCTGCGGGCGCGCCCTTTCCTTCGTCCGCTTTGTCCGCCTTGTCCGACTTTTCGTCCTCTTCGGGCAGGGTGGCTTTTTCCGTCTTTTTCACGGTGGCGTCCGTCTGATAAATCGCCTGTTTGTCGAATTTCAGATAGGAATAGCCGGTCGCTTCGGTGCCCGTTTCCAGAACGAAGGTGCTGTCCTCCGGATCGACCGCCACGACGATGCCGCAGACGCCGCCGATCGTCTTGACCTTGTTGCCCGGCTTTACGGCGTCGAGCATATCCTGCGTCTCCTTCTGCCGCTTCTTGTTGGAGCGGTTGCTGAAGATGAAAAAGACGACGAGAATGGCGACGAGGCCGAGGATGAGCACCCAGGACATCCAGGTGCTTCCGCCGCCCGCGGCGGACGAAGAAGTTGTGTTTTCGGGCGCCAATAAACTGAATAACATAAAAAGTTTCCTCCGAAATCAAAAACGGATCCTGCCCGTTTTTATAATCCTTTCTACCATGATACCCTTTTTTTTGTCTTTTGGCAAGCAATTTTTTGTCACATCATGACAATTTTTCATTTTTCACCCATTTTTCATGGACAGATCCCCCTGCGGCATTCGCCGCAGTCTCCCCGGCGGACGGAGAAAAAGCGGGAAAAATTCCTTACCACTTTCCCTCTCCGCCGTATTTGCGGTAGAACTCCTTTGCGAAATCGCGCACATACCCGCCGAGAATGGCGGCGCGCAGCCCCCGCATCAGCCTGTGCAGGAAGGTGATGTTGTGCAGACTCAAAAGCATGGCGCCGTACATCTCCCCCGTGTTGACGAGATGGCGCAGGTACGCCTTGGTGTAGTTGCGGCAGCAATAGCAGTCGCACTCTTCGTCCAACGGGGTGAAATCCTCTTTGTATTTCCCGTTGCGGACGACCACCCTGCCGCGGGAGGTCATGGCGGTGCCGTTGCGCGCGATACGGGTGGCGAGAACGCAGTCGAACATGTCCACCCCCCGCATCGTCCCTTCGATGAGACAGTCGGGCGAACCCACGCCCATCAAATACCTGGGTACGTCGTTCGGCATTTTGTCTTTGAGCAGATCGAGAATTTCGTACATGAGCGGCTTGGGCTCGCCGACGGAAAGCCCGCCGATCGCGATGCCGTGTCTGACGAAGGGCAGACAGCGTTTCAGGCTCTCTTCGCGCAGGTCCTTGTATAAATTCCCCTGAACGATGGGAAAGAGCGCCTGGAAAGGCCTGTTCTGCGCTTCGTGGTATTTGTAGCAGCGTTCCAGCCACACGGCGGTGCGGCGCATGGCGGCGTCCGCCCGCGCGTGGTCGAAGCCGTATTCGCTGCACTCGTCGAACGCCATGATGATGTCCGCGCCGAGATTCTCCTCCACTTCCATCGCCTTTTCGGGGGTAAAGAAATGCCGGCTGCCGTCCACATTGGAGGAAAATTCCACCCCCGCGTCCGTGATCTTATTGAGTTTGGCGAGCGAAAACACCTGAAATCCGCCGCTGTCGGTGAGAATGGGTCTGTCCCAGTTCATGAACTTGTGCAGCCCGCCCGCGCGGCGGACGATGTCGTCCCCGGGGCGCATGTACAGGTGATAGGTGTTGGCGAGCAGGATCTGCGTCCCCGCTTCTTTGAGGTCGCGGGGAAACACCCCCTTGACGGTCGCCTGCGTGCCGACGGGCATATAGACGGGGGTCTCGATGTCCCCGTGCGGCGTGTGCAGAATCCCCGCCCGCGCCCCCGTGTCGGGATCGGTCTTGATGAGTTCGAAGGAAAAATACTCGTCGTTCATACTCTCTTCCTTTTTTATGCGTTGAGACCATTATAACACACATCGCCGCATTTGACAACCAAAACCGCCGCGTCGCGGGAAGCCGTTCCGTTTTTTCGAAAAAAAACCGAACGGGCGCCGCCACGCCTCTCTCGGCTTCCTTGTGCAAAGAACAGCCGCGCCGCCCATCTCTCGGCTCCCTTATGCAAGGAGCGGCAGCATAAGCCAACCCACAACCATGGCTCCCTTGTGCAAAAACTGTCACCAAAAGCCCCCCAATCGTGCCTCCCTTGTGCAAATGGGCTGTCTGCGATAGCCCTCCCCCGCATTATGGCTCCCTTGTGCAAAGGGAGCTGTCATGCGCCAGCATGACTGAGGGATTGTCCTGCCCGACTTCCGATTTATAAAAAAACGCCGTCATCTCTCCCCTGCCCGCACCATTCTCCGATTTTCTTATCCCCTCCGGTGGTTCGCACCACCTCCCCTTACCATAAGGGGAGGCATGGAAAAGGGCAAAAACGCAAGCCCGACAATGTATTGCGCTGTATATACGCGTTTCGCTCAATAAACCATAAAACAAGTAAAATGCCGGGCGGGGAGTATAATTCCCGCCCGGCAGGGTTTTGACGACGGCAAATTCCGTCGCTTTTTCTGGCCCTCTTCAGACCTGTTTTCAAAGCTACCTTTTTCAGACGACGATGACGGTCAGCGGCTCGCTCCGATAGGAATAATCCCTCCATGCCTGTTCAAACGCCGAAGAAATCACCACTGTATATGTCCCCGCCCGTTCGAAAGTATATTCAAAAGCCAACATATACTCCGAATAGCCTCTATACCCCACAGCCCAAGGAAACATATACTCCCCGCCGAGATCGTCCGCCTTTTCAAAAATTTTTTCTTCCCCGTCGTAAATCTCTATCCGGAGCAGCTCTCCTTCCGCGAATTCCGCCTTGTGCCAACGCCTGTTTTTGTTGATAATCGATCCGTAAAAATACACTTTATCTCCAGATTTAATATTCAACGTTTTCTCTTCCGACAAAGACGCGCTTTCGTGCGTCTCGATCTGATGGAGACTTAAAGTCAGCCGATAATTATCCTGCGCGGGCGGCAGCGCAAGCCATATCCCCACCCCCGCCGCGGCGATAATCAGCGCCCCGAACACGCACAGCAGAGAAATGCCTATTTTCTTTATCTTGGTCATCACTCATATTCCTCCAGATAGGCGATATCCTCGTAGTTCATTTTTTCGCCCGTATGCAAATTGATACAAACAACTTCCATCCTCCCCCCTATATTTATTTTTTACCTCCCGCTTAAATTAGAACCCCGCCTTGCGCCATCAGTATAGCATACTTTTGTTCATACGTCAACTGATTTGACCATATTTTTATAAAAAATGAAAATTTTTATCTGTTTCGGGGCAGAGAAAAGGCGGACGCAAAAGCATCCGCCTTTTTGTTTGTGTTTCCGCGCGCCTGTCCGAACTTAAACTTATTCGAGTTCGAAAGCGCCCGTATAAAGCTGATAATACATGCCCTTCTGGGCGATGAGCTGCTCGTGGTCGCCCCGCTCGATGATCCTGCCGTGATCGAGAACCATAATCGCGTTGGAGTTGCGCACCGTGGAAAGCCTGTGGGCGATGACAAACACCGTTCTGCCCTCCATCAGCTTATCCATGCCGTCCTGCACGAGGGCTTCGGTACGGGTATCGATGGAGGAAGTCGCCTCGTCGAGGATCATTGCGGGCGTATCCGCAACCGCCGCGCGGGCGATGGAGATGAGCTGCCGCTGTCCCTGCGAGAGGTTGGCGCCGTTGTTGGTCAGCATGGTGTTATACCCTTCGGGCAGACGGGTGATGAAGTCGTGCGCGTTGGCGAGTTTTGCCGCCGCGATGCACTCTTCGTCCGTCGCGTCCAGCCTGCCGTAACGGATATTGTCCATGACCGTGCCCGTAAACAGGTTGGTATCCTGCAGAACGATGCCGAGCGACCGACGCAGATCCTTTTTATTGATCTTGTTGATATTGATGCCGTCGTAGCGGATCTTGCCGTCCTCGATGTCGTAGAAGCGATTGATGAGGTTGGTGATGGTCGTCTTGCCCGCGCCCGTGGCGCCGACGAAGGCGATCTTCTGTCCCGGCTTGGCGTACAGCGAAATATCGATAAGGACCTGTTTTTCGGGCACATAGCTGAAATCGACGTGTTCCATGACGATGGCGCCCTGCAATTCGGTGTAGGTCGTGGTTCCTTCCGCCTTATGGAAGTGCTTCCACGCCCAAAGCCCGGTGCGTTCGGTCGTCTCGGAGAGGCTTCCGTCCGGATTGCGCCTGGCGTTGACGAGGGTAACGTATCCTTCGTCGCGTTCGGGTTCCTCGTCGAGCAGATCGAAGATACGCCCGACGCCCGCGAGCCCCATGGCGATCATCGAATACTGCTGCGCCGCCTGGTTGACCGTCTGCGTGAACTGACGGGACATGCCCAGAAAGGCGAGAATGATGCCGGGCGAGACGACGGCGATGCCCGTCGCGATGGAGCTGACGCCGAGATTGGGCACCTGCAGCGCCCGCAGGACGCCGCCGATGACGGCGAGCAGGACGTAGGCAAAATTGCCGATGTTGGCGAGAATGGGCCCCAGAATATTACCGAAAGCGTGCGCCCTCTCGCTGTCCTTGTACAGCTGTTCGTTGATTCTGTCGAAGTCGCGCATGGCGGCCTCTTCGTGCGTGAAGACTTTGACGACCTTCTGCCCCTTCATCATCTCTTCGACGAAGCCCTCTTCGACGGCGATGGAGCGCTGCTGTGCGACCATATACCGGGAGCTGGCGCCGCCCACTCTCCTGACGACGCGGAGCATGATGAGGGAGGTAAGCGCCACGATGAGGGTCAGCCAGATACTGTACCAGAGCATCGTACAGATACAGATGGTGACGGTGAGGACGCTGGAACAGAGGGTGGGAAGGCTCTGCCCCACAAGCTGGCGGGCGGCGTCGGTATCGTTGGTGTAGGTACTCATGATGTCGCCGTGCGCGTGCGTGTCAAAATACTTGATGGGCAGGGTTTCCATCTTGTTGAACATATCCTCGCGGAAATGGCACAAAATGCCCTGCGTGACGATCGCCAGAATGCGGTTATAGAGGAAGGACGCCACGATGGCGACGACATACATCGCACCCATGGTGATGATGAGCGTCACCAGCCGGTGTTCCACTTCGGCAAAGCTCAGCGCGCCGTCCACGGCGGGTTTGAGCACGCCGTCGGTAATCTGCTGCATGAACACGGTGGAGACGAGTCCGCCCGCCGCGCTTAAAACGAGACAGACGAAGACGACGATCATCGAAGGTTTATAGTAGTGAAAAATGTATTTGAGCAGCCTTTTCATCGTTCCCGGCTTGATCGCCTCTTTGGGAACGGCCATGCCCCTGCCGCCCCGCATCTTCATGGGACGGGTTCTTTCTTCCGCCATCAGTTTTCACCTCCTTCGTTCTTCGTATCTTCCGCCGCGGCAGCTTCCGCCCGGCGGAGCGCCTCTGCGGCGGTTTCGCCCGCCTCCTCCGCCTGTTCCGCAGGGGCTTCCTTGCCCTTGGTCTGCGATTCGTAGATCTCGCGGTAAATTTCGCAATTTTGCAAAAGCTCTTCGTGCGTGCCGCCGGCGACGATCCTGCCGCCGTCCATCATGAGAATCTTGTCCGCATTTTCGACGGAGGCGACGCGCTGGGCGATGATAAACTTGGTCGTATCGGGGATTTCCTCCGCGAACGCCTTGCGGATGAGGGCGTCCGTCTTGGTATCCACCGCCGACGTGGAGTCGTCGAGAATGAGCACTTTGGGCTTTCTCAGAAGGGCGCGCGCGATGCAAAGGCGCTGCTTCTGCCCGCCCGAGACGTTGGTGCCCCCCTGTTCGATGTGGGTGTCGTACCCGTCGGGGAAGCCGCTGATAAATTCGTCCGCCTGCGCGAGTTTGCACACCCGCACCAGCTCTTCGTCCGAAGCGTTCGGATTTCCCCAGCGCAGGTTGTCCTTGATGGAGCCGGAGAAGAGGACGTTTTTCTGCAAGACCATCGCCACTTCCTTGCGCAGGAAATCGAGATCGTATTTTCTTACGTCCACGCCGCCGACGTACACCGCCCCTTCCGTCACGTCGTAAAGGCGGGGAATAAGCTGGACGAGGGTGGTCTTGGACGCGCCCGTGCCCCCCAGAATGCCCACCGTCTCGCCCGATTTGATATCGAGATCGATGTCGGCGAGGGCGTATTTTTCCGCCTTGGCGGAATACTTGAAGCTGACGTGGTCGAAGCGGACACTGCCGTCCTTCATCTCGGTGAGCCCGCCTTCGGGGCTGACGAGATCGGATTTCTGTTCGAGCACTTCGGTGATACGGCGCGCCGATTCGAGGGACATCGTGATCATCGCGAACACCATCGCCAGCATCATAAGCGAGGACAGGATCTGCACCCCGTAGGTGATCATCGCGGACAGATCCGCCACTTCCATGTTCGTGCCGCCGATCCCGTCGATGATGATCTGCGCGCCGAAATAGGAGACGAGCAGCGAAGCGAGATACATGCAGAACATCATCACGGGGGACATGAGCGCCATGATCTTTTCCGCCTTGGTGAAGTCCTGCTTGACGCTCTCGGATACCTTGGCGAATTTTTCCTTTTCATAGTCTTCGCGCACGAAGGACTTGACGACCCGGATGCCGCTGACGTTTTCCTGCACGGAGTTGTTCATCGCGTCGTACTTGCGGAAGATCTTGCGGAAGAAGGGCATGACGACCGCCACGACGACGATCATGAACACGAGCAGAACGGGCAGAATGCACAGATAGATGAGCGCCAGCCGCGCGCTGATCGTGAACCCCATGACAAACGAGAAGATGAACATGAGGGGCACGCGCACGGCGATGCGGATGCACATCTGGAAGGCGTTCTGCACGTTGGTGACGTCCGTCGTCAGCCGCGTGACGAGAGAGGACGAAGAAAATTTATCCACGTCCTTGAAGGAAAAGCGCTGCACGGCGTAAAAGAGATCCTGCCTGAGATTCTTGGCAAAACCGCAGCTCGCCGAAGCCGCAAACTTGCCCGCCATGCCGCCGCCGAACAGCGAAAGCGCCGCCAGTGCGATAAGGATGGCGCCATAGCCGACGATATGACCCACGCTCTCTTCGCCGCTGCGGATCATCTTCGCCATAATCAACGGGATCAGACATTCGCAGACGACTTCGATCACCATGCAGGCAGGGGTCAGGAAAGCATACTTTTTATACTCCCTGACGCTCTTGACCAATGTCTTTACCATAACCGAATTTATCTCCTCCGGAAAAAGTTTTGCAAAATTATTTTTTCCGCCTCTCGCCGGTCAGCCGGGGACGTTTCCCCTCCCTGCCGTCGTCGAGATTGGCGTCGATGCGGGAGAGGTATTCCGAAAGCCGCTTTTTCTCTTCGGGAGAAAAACCCGCCACCAGTTTATCCTCTATCGCCCTCTGCCTCGCCAGCATCTGCGAAAAACAATCCCTTTCCTTGTCCGTGAGAAAGACGTTTTTCGCGCGGCGGTCGCTCTTGTCCGGTTCGACGGACACATACCCCTTTTCCGCCAGCCGGGAGACGATGCCCGAAACGGTGGCGTGGGAACAGTCGAAAAACTTCTCAATGTCCCGCATCGTCGTCGTGCCCTCTCCCTCTCTCCTGTGCAGAAACCATAAAACCTTTCCCTGAGAAAAGGTGATGTCCCGCCGCGCCGCGTCGCCGTTGGCGAGCCGCTCCAGCTTCTCGCTGATCTTTTTCAGAAACATTCCCGTATGCGTCTGCATACAACCGCCCGCCTCCTTTGCCTTCCGGCTCTTTTTTCCCTCCGCACACACAGATGCAGATGCACTACTTATTATATGAAGCATGCTACATAAAGTCAAGTATTTGAAAATAACATTTTTTCATTTCACAAAATTTTCATTTTCCGACAAAAGAAGGGCTTTTGCGCGCCGAAGAAAGCGGTAAAATATTCCCCGGAAATTGCCGGGCGGAAAACGCCGCGGCAAGAGGAGGAAAAAGAATTGACAGACGGAAATTTCCCCGCGGAATTCCCCTTTCCCCGCCGCCTGAAAGAGCAGATGACGGCAAAGAAGATGACGGGTCGGAGGCTTGCGGCGCTTGCGGGCACGACGGAGGCGACGATCTCCCGCTATGCGGAGGGAACGCGCCGCCCGGACGCCCTTTATGCGCTCGCGGGGATCGCGCGGGTTTTGAAAGTCTCTTCCGACTATCTTTTGGGGCTGACGGACAACCCGTTCGAGAAGGGCACCCTGCCCGAAGAGGTGGTTTTTCTGCTCTCGGGCTGGCTGAAAGCGGACGAAGGCGACCGCGCCGTCATCCGCGCGGTTCTCTCGAAATACGAACGCGGCTGAGCGAACCGACCTTTTGCGCCCTACCGCGCGGCGGTCAAACGCCGAAAACATCCCCCGCCCCTTTTGGTTAGGGGCGGCACCCTGCCCATGCCTCTCTTTTGTCTCTCTCCTGCCTCCCCTTATGGCTGGGGGCTCCTCTCCCTACCTCCCCTTTCGCCTCTCTCCTGCCTCACCTTTTGGTTGGAGTGGTGTGCTTCATCGCCCCTGCCTCCCCTCTTGCTTCTCTCCATGCCTCCCCTTATAGTAAGGGGAGGTGGTGCGCAGCACCGGAGGGGATAAGAAAACCGGAAAACCGCATCTCCGTTCTCTTTCTTTTCAAAGAAAACCCGCCGCGCAAAAAATCCCTCTTCCGACATGTTTCGGAAAAGAGATTTTTGCGATTCGACGCATACACGGTATGCCCGTTTTCTGTTTTACGCCTTCTTGACGAACAGCCCGTTGGCGTCCGCGTCCACCACGATCCGGTCCCCCGCCGCGAATTTCCCCGCGAGGATCTCCTTGGCGAGCATGGTTTCGAGCGAATGCTGGATATACCGTTTCAGAGGGCGGGCGCCGTAAATCGGATCGTACCCGCTGTCCACGATATAATCGACGGCGCCGTCCGTCAGCGTCAGATAGAGCTGCTTTTCTTCCAGCCGCTTTTTGAGGTCTTCGACGAGCAGATCGACGATCTTTCCCACCTCCGGCTTGGTCAGCGGCTTGAAGAACACGATCTCGTCCAGCCGATTGAGAAATTCGGGACGGAAGGAGGCTTTCAGCAGTCTGTCCACTTCCGACTTCGCCCCTTCGGAAATGGTACCGTCGCTCTGAATGCCGTCGAGAATGGCGGCGGAACCCAGATTGGACGTCAGGATGATGACGGTATTTTTGAAATCCACCGTCCTGCCCTGCCCGTCCGTAATCCGCCCGTCGTCCAGCACCTGCAAAAGGACGTTGAACACGTCGGGATGCGCCTTTTCCACTTCGTCGAACAGCACGACGGAATAGGGCTTTCTGCGCACCGCTTCGGTCAGCTGTCCCCCTTCGTCGTAACCGACATATCCGGGAGGGGCGCCGATGAGGCGGGACACAGAGTACTTTTCCATGTATTCGCTCATGTCGATGCGGACCATGTTCCTCTCGTCGTCGAACAGCGCCCGCGCCAGCGTCTTGGCGAGTTCCGTCTTGCCCACGCCCGTGGGGCCGAGAAACAGGAAGGAGCCGATGGGCCTGCCGGGGTCGGCGATGCCCGCCCGCGAGCGCAGAATGGCGTCCGACACGGCTTCCACCGCTTCGTCCTGACCGATCACCCGCTTGTGCAGGGTATCGGGCAGGCGCAGGAGCTTTTCCCGCTCCCCTTCCATGAGCTTGGCGACGGGGATGCCCGTCCACCGCGCGACGATCCTGGCGATCTCCTCCTCCGTGACGTGGTCGCGCAGGAGGGTGGAATCCTTGGCGGAAGATGCCGCCCGCTCGCTCTCTTCCAGCTCCTTTTTCAGCTGCGGAATGCGCCCGTATTGCAACTTGGACGCCGTTTCCAGGTCGTATTCCCGCTGCGCCTTTTCAAGCTGGGCGTTCGCCGCTTCCAGCTCTTCGCGGATCTTCTGCACCTTGCCGATGGAGTCCTTCTCGTTCTCCCAGCGCGCCTTCATCTCCGCGTACTGCGCGCGCAGGGAGGCGAGTTCCTTCTGTATCTCTTCGAGATGGGACGCGGACAGGCTGTCCGTCTCCTTTTTGAGGGCGTTTTCTTCGATTTCCAGCTGCATGATCTTGCGGGAGATCTCGTCCATCTCCGAAGGCATGGACTCCATCTCCGTCTTGATCGTCGCGCACGCCTCATCCACCAGGTCGATCGCCTTGTCGGGCAGGAACCGGTCGGTGATGTACCGATCGGACAGCACCGCCGCCGCGATCAGGGCGTTGTCCTGAATCTTGACGCCGTGATACACTTCGTACCGCTCTTTCAGACCCCGCAGGATGGAGACGGTGTCCTCCACCGTCGGCTCGTTGACCATGACGGGCTGGAACCGCCGTTCGAGCGCGGGATCCTTTTCGATGTACTTCCTGTATTCGTCCAGCGTCGTGGCGCCGATGCAGTGCAGTTCGCCCCGCGCCAGCATGGGTTTGAGCAGATTGCCCGCGTCCATGGCGCCGTCCGACTTGCCCGCGCCGACGATGGTGTGCAGCTCGTCGATGAACAGGATGATGCCCCCTTCGCTCTTCTTGACTTCGGCGAGAACGGCTTTCAGCCTCTCTTCGAACTCCCCGCGGAACTTGGCGCCCGCGACCAGCGCGCCCATGTCCAGCGAGAACACCTTGCGGTTTTTCAAAGAATCGGGCACGTCCCCCTTCATGATCCGGATGGCGAGCCCTTCGGCGATCGCCGTCTTGCCCACGCCCGCTTCGCCGATTAAAACGGGGTTGTTCTTGGTCTTCCGGGACAGAATGCGGATGACGTTTCTGATCTCTTCGTCCCGCCCGATGACGGGGTCTATCTTGTTCTGCCGCGCCTTTTCGACGAGATCGGTGCCGTATTTATTGAGGACGTCGTAGGTATCTTCGGGATTCTCGCTGTTCACCCGCTGATTCCCCCGCACACCCGCCAGCGCCTTCATGAATTCGTCCTGCTTCACCCTGAACCGGGAAAGCAGCTTCTTCACCGCGGGATCAGGCTTTTCGGTCAGCCCGAAAAACAGGTGCTCGACGGAGACGTAGCTGTCCCCCATCTTCCCCGCCTGCTTTTCCGCCACGTCCAGCGCGTCGGCGAGCGCCGCCGCGATGTACTGCTCCCCGCCGCTCACTTTCGGCGCCCGCGCGATCTCCGCCTGCACCGCCTCCTGCAACCCTTTGAGGTCTGTCCCCATTTTGGTCAGAAGCTGGGGGATAAGCCCTTCGTCCGCCGTGATGAGGGCGTACAGAAGATGGGTCTGCCCGATCTCCTGATTGCCGTATTCCTTGGCGATCCGCTGTGCGTCCTGCAAGGCGTTCGCCGATTTTTCCGTAAATTTGCGCATGTCCATAATATTCTCTCCTTTTCCCTCGCCGCGCCCCGAATCGCTTCCCTTCGTCCCCTCCGGGAAAACTGCGCTTCCGCAAGCCGCCGGCAAACCTCTTGTTTTCGCTATATTTTTAACCCGTTTGCCCCCTCTCTAAACGTCTTTCTGACAAAACTTTTCGTAAAATCACAAAAATTTTTCCCGCAATAAGGGACGCGTTTATCGCGTCCCCGTTTTCCTTTTGCCCCGCCGCAAGCCGTTTTGCCGCGCTCAGAAGCAATCGTCTTCTTTGACAAGTTTTACTTTACAATTATCCTCGTCGGCGTCCACCGTCCAATCGTCGAATCCGGAATACTCTTTACGATACTTTTCAAGCCGGGATTCCAGATCGGAGCGCGTTTTCTCCAAAAAGTCTTCCGCAGCCCGATCCCGTTCCTGGGGCACGAGCAAATTATTATCCGCGGCATAATCCGGATCGTCGATCGTGAGATATAAAGTCATATACACTTTGATGGCGTTGTCTCTCCCGTTCATTTCCAGAGAACGATTTTTCAGAAATATCTTTCCGTACTGCCAATATCCGTTCCAGCCACACTCGGGCAGCCCCTGCCATACAAAATCTTTCAGTCCTTTTTCCGTCCCCTTCGTACGGGTATCGTTGCCGTTATTGCCTTTGCCGCCGTCATTGCCTTTGCCGCCGTTATTGCCGGATCCGGAGCCGCCCGCGGGCGCGGAGAAAGGCGAACCGACTTTTATCAGCCGCAGGACGCCGAGGACGATCCCCGCCAGTCCCAGAAGGAGAACGAGCCAGCCGGAGAAGAAACTCCCCGCCTTCTGCCCGAGGAAGCAAAGCGCGACGCATACGGCATAGCCGATCGCCACGGAAATCAGGCCGATAAAGGGATACAGTCCCTCCTCCCAATCGTCTTCGCAGGCGCTGTAAAACAGGTGAAAAGAAATCACCCCGCCGAGCAGCCAGCAGCCGCCGAAAGCCGCTTTCCATGCCGATTCCGCAAGATCTCCCACTTCGGTGGTGTGAATGCACCCCGCCAGTCCGGCGGCGACGACGATGATCGCCGACCCGGCGAGAACGAGGATCCCGCGCAAAAGTGCGACCGCTATATTCTCTTTATCGCCCAACATCCGGAAAGCGATGTAATAGGGGATCTGCCCCAACAGAGAAAGCGAACCGAATACTACCGCGCCATACCATCCCGGTGCGCTGCCGCCCTCCGTAAATCCGAAAAAGACCGCCACGATCCCCGCAACCGCGAGAAGGACGGTCACGCCAAGCCCCAGCCACTTGTTTCTCATAATCTTAACCTCCCCGCCCGGCTTTCCGCCGACCGATTTTTACCTGTCCGTCACACGCATTTCACGATAATTTTATCCGAACGCATTTATTATAGCAAACAAATTTTGTCTTTGTCAAGCATATCTCACAATAATTCCTTTTCGGAATTTTATTTATGCGCTCCGTTTCTGCGCCGCTTTTTGCCGCCTTTCGGACTTCCTCTTTCGAATTTTTCATCCGTCGGTCGATCGGTTGACTTTTCGCGCGCGCGGTATTATACTATTGGCGATAATAATAAGAAAAAGGCGATAATAATAAGAAAAAACGGCAATGAAATTCCGCAGATGCGTCACGGCGATGCCGTAAATCGATACGGTCGCCGCAATTCGGACGGAAAAGAGACAAAAGATATGTGGATTCTCGCAGCGATTTTCTCAGCCCTATTCGCGGGCATCACCGCGATACTTTCAAAATGCGGACTGAAAAAAACCGACTCGGACGCCGCCACCGCCGTCCGCACTTCCGTCGTGCTCGTCATGGCGTGGATCATCGTCTTTCTGACGGGCGCTTATACGTCTGTCCCCGACATCGGGCCGCGCTCGTGGATCTTCCTGATCCTGTCCGGACTTGCGACGGGCGCCTCCTGGATATGCTATTTCAAGGCGCTCTCTTTGGGCGAAGTCTCCAAAGTGGCGGCGGTGGACAAATCGAGCGCGATCCTCTCCGTCCTGTTTGCCGTCATCCTGTTCCCCGACGAACGCAACCTCTGG
>DVGN01000109.1 GCA_018712725.1 Candidatus Scatosoma pullicola | reverse complement strand
GTCGAAGAAGTAGCCGAAGCGGCGGAAGAGCCGGTCGAAGAAGTAGCCGAAGCGGCGGAAGAGCCGGTCGAAGAAGTAGCCGAAGCGGCGGAAGAACCGGTCGAAGAAGCTACGGAAACGGCGGAAGAGCCTGTCGAAGAAGTAGCTGAAACGACGGAAGAACCCGTTGAAGAAGTAGCTGAAACGGTCGAAGAGCCTGTCGAAGAAGTAGCTGAAACGACGGAAGAGCCGGTTGAAGAAGTAGCTGAAACGACGGAAGAGCCGGTTGAAGAAGTCGCTGAAACGGTTGAAGAGCCGGTCGAAGAAGTCGCCGAAGCGGCGGAAGAGCCTGTTGAAGAGGTTACCGAAACGGTCGAAGAACCCGTCGAAGAGGTTTCCGAAGTGGCGGAAGAGCCTGTCGAAGAAGTCGCCGAAACGGTCGAAGAACCCGTCGAAGAGGTTTCCGAATCGGTTGAAGAGCCTGTTGAAGAGGTTGCCGAAACGGTTGAAGAACCCGTCGAAGAAGTTACTGAAATGGCGGAAGAACCGGTTGAGGAAGTCGCCGAGACGGTTGAAGAACCTGTCGAAGAAATAGCTGAAACGACGGAAGACTCCGAAGATGTTTTGGAGGAAGAAGTTCCGCTGGAAGAGTTGTTCGACGAAAGCGCCGATGCGGCGGCGGAAGAGACGGACGGAGCAACCAAAGAAGAGACGGAAGCGGTCGAAACTCTCGAAACGGAAGAAACGATTGCGGAGACGGCTGCGGAAGAAATTGCCGCGACGGAAGAAGCGGTCGAAGAACCGGTTGAAGAAGTTGCCGAAGCGGTCGAAGAACCGGTTGAAGAAGTTGCCGAAACGGCAGAAGAACCTGTTGAGAAAGTAGCTGAAACAGTTGAAGAACCGGTTGAAGAAGTAGCCGAAACGGTCGAAGAGCCGGTTGAGGAAGTAGCGGAGACGGCGGAAGAACCGGTCGAAGAAGTTACCGAAACGGTTGCAGAACCCGTCGAAGAAGTTACCGAAACGACGGAAGAAACCGAAGCGGAAGCGTCCGAAGAGGAAGACGCCGAAGAAACGGAAGGGACAGAGACGGCGGCAAATGCGGGAAAACCTGCGGTGAAAGAGCCGTATCACGTCAATCTTTCCCGAAAAGACCGCAGAAAATTAAAGCGGATGAAGAAATTCAGACGCTGAGTATCCGGATATAAAATGCCGGAAGGGTGTTCCGCGGCGGCATATTGCCGCCGCGGAACAAAACCGAAAAGACAAAAAACAGAACATCCGACCCGAAAGAAACATCTGACGGCAAGAGGACAAAAAATGGCGCACATCGGAACGGGCGGTCCCGCACCTGCCGCGACGAATTCCGCCGTATTTTTTCGCGGAAATTTGTATATTTTTCGCGTTGCTCTTTTGCCGCAAAATATGCGCAAAGGAGTTTTTTTATGTCCGAAAATCAGCCGGAAAAACAAATTTCCGAAAAGCGCATCGCCGTCGTCAGCATCATCGTAAGCGACCGCTCGGCGAGCGAAGAAATCAATGCTCTGCTCTCCGCCTACGGGGAATATATTCTCGGCAGAATGGGAATTCCCTATCGCGAAAAGGGGATATCCGTCCTGTCCGTCGTGCTGGACGCCCCCGCGGAGATCACCAACGCCCTGACCGGAAAGCTCGGCAGGATCCGGAACGTCAGCGTCAAGGCGCTGTTCGGAAAAATCTGAGGAAAATCCGGGCAGAATCCGATAACGTAAAAAATCTTTCAAAGGAAGCAAATCATATATGAAAAAGAAAACGGTATTTTCACTCATCATTGCCGCGGCGTTTTCCGCGGCGGCATTTTCCGCCTGTGCCGTGGAAGGCGACTTGTCATCCGGCTCTGCGGATTCGACGGGCGGAACGGTGTCAGCGCAGATCTATATGCCGGACGGAGCCCCCGCCCTTGCGCTGGCACGGTACATGGCGGAAGGGGAGGACGGCGCCGAATATCACGTCGTCGATTCCTCTACCATTCAGACGTATGTCACGGGCAATTCCCCCGCGGCGGATCTCTGTATCCTGCCCCTCAATCTCGCCAGCAAACTGCTCGGCACGGGGGAGACCTATCAGATGCTCGGCACGGTGACGCACGGCAATATCTACATGCTCTCCACGGACGCTTCCGTGCAATATACGACGGACAACCTCTCCGCTTTGGTCGGCAAGACGGTGGGCGTCGTGCAGCTCCCCAACGTCCCCGGCCTTACCCTCAAAGTCGTCCTCAACCAGAACGACATTCCCTGGCAGGAACTGACGGGGGACAACCAGGCGGCTGCGGACAAGGTCAATCTGCGGGCGGTCACGCGCGATCAGGTCATCCCTGCCACGGGGTACGACTGCTACGTCATGCCCGAACCCGCCGCCAGCGTCAAAGTCAATAACCCGAACATGAATTTCGAATTCGTCGGGGATTTACAGGAACTGTACGGCGGCGAAAAGGGGTATCCGCAGGCGGTGCTCGTCGCGAAAAACACCTTTATCGAAGAGAATACGGAGTGGATCGCGGACTTTCTCTCCGGACTCGACGGCGCGGCGGAGTGGCTGTTCGACGCGGACGCGGCGACCATCGTCGACGCCGTTTCCGCCCATCTGACCGAAGGGCTGACCCCTTCCCTCAGCACGGCAAATCTCTCGCAGACCGCCATCGAACACTCGGGCGTGTGGTTTACGAGTGCAGCGGAGGGAAAAGAAGAGGTCAACGCCTTTCTCGATAAACTCATCGCCGTGAGCGAAACGGCGGCGTCGAAGGTGTCCGACGCCTTCTATTATCAGTCGTGAAAGCCCTTTCGGAAACGGGGAAGCGCCTTTTGAAGGGAGCGTTCTGGACGGCTGCGGCGGTCGTCTTTCTCTTCGCCGTCTGGCTGGTCGCCTGGAAGGCGGCGGGAAACGATTACATCATCCCTTCCCTGTCCGCATCCCTGCGCGAAGCGGGGCGGCTGCTTGCGGAAGGGGCGTTCTGGCGGGCGTTTTGCAGCACGCTGTCCCGCTCGCTCACCGCGTTCGTTTTTTCCTTTTTCTCGGCGTCGATTTTGGCAGTCGTCGCATACCTGGTGCCGGCGTTCGGCAAATTTCTCTCGCCTTTGGTGTCCGTCGTCAGAAGTGTTCCGACGATGGCGGTCATCCTCATCATCCTCGTCTGGACGACGCCCGTGAAAGCGCCCGTCATCGTCGCCTGTCTCGCGCTCTTTCCCATGCTGTTTTCGGGGATGGGGGCGGCGCTCGCCGCCGTGCCTTCCGATCTCGTGGAAATGAGCCGCGTCTATCGGGTGCCCGTGCGGCGGCGGATCGTGCATCTGTATCTGCCCTGCGCCGCACCTTACGTCCTGCGCGAAGGGGCGGCGGCGCTCTCTTTTTCCCTCAAACTCACCGTTTCGGCGGAGGTGCTCGCAAACACCTATCGGAGTTTGGGCGGCCTGATGCAGGAGGCGAAACTGTACGCGGAAATGCCCCGGCTTTTCGCCCTCACGCTCGCCGTCATCGCCGCGGGCTTTGTGCTGGAAGGGGCGGGGATGCTTTTGGCACACTTTGCGGAAAGGAGGGCGTCATGGAAATCCGCGCTCTGACCAAACGATACGGACAAAAACGGGTGTTTGAAAATTTCTCTCTGCACATCGGAGAAGGGGAGATCCTCTGTATTCTCGGGGAGTCGGGCGGGGGCAAGACCACCCTGCTGAACATTCTCGCGGGGCTGACCTCTTACGAAGGGGAACTTTCGGGCGTGCCGGAAAAGGTGTCCTATATCTTTCAGGAGCCCCGCCTGCTCCCCAACCTCACCGTCCGCCAGAATCTGCGATATGCGGGGGGCAGGGATGCGGTCATCGATGAAATGCTCGAAAAGACCGAGCTGCTTTCCTGCGCGGACAGGCGGCCTTCACAGCTTTCGGGCGGAGAGAGACAGCGGGTGTCCTTTGCCCGCGCCTTTTTGCAGCCGATAAAACTTCTGTTGATGGACGAACCCTTTTCCTCCCTCGATACGGCTTTGAAGATACGCCTTGCGGGGGCGTTTGCACGGCTGTGGGCGGACGCGCGGGCGGAGGGGACGGCCGCCGTATTCGTCACCCACGATCTCGAAGAGGCGCTCATGCTCGCCGATCGGGTAGTCGTACTGCGGCGGGGGGGGATCGCCGCCGACGTGCGCCTGTCCCGGACGAAGTTCCCTTCTCCCTACGGCGCTCCTTCGCCCGGGCGGGAGGCCCTCCTCTCCGTGCTCTTGTCCGATTCGATCGCCCCGTCCGAATGATCGGGGCGGCGCCTTTTCATATCGCCCGCTCCTTTTCAATCAATGCGGACCGAACAGAAAATCGAACAAACACTCCCTCAGGCGACGGTATCCTGAGGGAGTGTTTATCTGGTCAAAGCCGTATGGAAAAGATCGCGGCGGCAAAGAAATTATTTCTTTTTGGGGAAAAGACCGGGCACGGAAGGGGGACAGCGGCGCTGTAAAAGCGCTTCCAGTCCGGCGCGCGTTCCCTTGGTATAGCCGCTGTCCGAAATCGGCCAGATGCCGGAGGGAATATAGAGGACGAGCGCGCCTTTCGCCCTTTGTATGCGGATGACCGTACTGTATCCGACGGTCACTTCGACGATTTTTTCGCCGCCCGTGTATCGGCAGAACCACATTTCCTCTTCTCCGAACCGGCACAGAATACGGGTCCCGCCCTTTTTCATGAGCTGGGCGTATGTTTTCAGATAGATGAAGAGACAGACAAAACCGCTGACAAAGGTTATAAACGCGCAGACGGTCAATATGTCGGAGAGAAAATCGAAATCGGTATCTTTCAGAACGGGGCGCAGAATCAGACAGACGACGCCGAAAAGAATGCCGAGGATCCCGATATACAGCTGATTACCCGAACAGGCGTTGAATAGCTTTCTGTCCAAAACCGCTTCGTTTTCGATGCGTTCACCGTCGGCTTCGGGCATCGTCGATGCAGGGGAAATCCCGGTGGCAGGGTTGAGATTATCGTCTTTTTCGGGCGCATTTGAACCTTCGGATTCGGGAAACGGATTCCCGCAGACAGTGCAGAATTTCGCTTCGTCGATATTATCCGAATGGCAGGCAGGACATTGTTTCATAAAACTTCCCTCCTTAAACATGTGTTTATTATAGCACACAAAAGCGGGCTTGTCAAGATGTGTAACGGAAAAATATATCCCCGCCCCCTGCCGCCGGAGATTGATTTTTTTCTCCGGGTGTGATATACTATCGGAAAAGCATATGCGAAAAAGGGAGATAAAATCATGTACGATTGCATCGTCGTCGGAAGCGGTGTGGCGGGCGTGTCCGCCGCTCTGACCTTAAAGGCAAACGGAAAGGACTTTCTTCTGCTCGGTTCGCCCGAACTGAGCGGCAAGGTGGCGCGCGCGGAGCGCATCCTCAATTATCCCGGGCTCTCCGCCGTGACGGGAGAGGAGTTCCGGGCGGCGCTTGTCCGGCAGCTGAAAGACATGGAAATCCCCGTCACGGACGAGCGGGTGACGGGCGTGTATGCGATGAACGGTTCTTTCTCCCTGCTGACGGAGAGCGGACAGGCGTTTGAAAGCCGGACGGTCATCCTGACGACGGGCGTCGAAGCGGTGAAGCCGGTGCCGGGCGAGACGGAATTTGTCGGGCGGGGGGTGAGTTACTGCGCCACCTGCGACGGATTTTTGTATAAGGGCAAGACGATCGCGGTCGTCTGCACGTCGGCACGCTTCGAGCACGAAGCGGAATATCTGTATAAACTCGCGGGGAAGGTGTATTTCGTCCCGCTGTACAAATCGCCCGCCGATCTCGGGGAGAAAGCGGAAAAGATCGTCAAAAAGCCCCTTCGCATCGAAGGGGGGATGCGGGTGGAAAAACTCGTGTTCGACGACAGGGAACTGCCCGTGGACGGCGTTTTCATGCTGAAAGAGAGCGTATCGCCCGCCGTTCTGGTCGGCGGATTGGAGACGGAGGAAGGACACGTCAGAGTCCATCGGGATATGTCCACAAACCTGAAAGGGCTGTTTGCGGCGGGCGACTGTACGGGCAGGCCCTATCAGTACGCCAAAGCGGCGGGGGAGGGAAACGTCGCCGCCCATTCCGTATGCGATTTTTTGGCTGGCGCCCGCAAGGCGTGAGGGCGTAAAGGCGGGAGCGTAAAGATACAAAAGCGGCAAGGAGAAAAGGATTATGGAAAGGATTTTCGTGGCGGAGGACGACGAGAGCATCAGAGAGGAGCTCAAAACCCTGCTCGAAGCCAACGGCTATAAGGCGGTGGACGCGCCCCCGTGCGATCTCGCCCTGCTCGACGTCAATCTGCCGGGCGAAAACGGATTTGAGATCTGCCGGAAACTGCGGATGCACTCGGATGTGCCCGTCATCTTTCTCACGGCGCGGGATTCGGCGGAGGACGAAATCGTCGGGTTCGGCGTGGGGGCGGACGACTATATCCGCAAGCCGTACAATTCGTCCGTGCTTCTGATGCGCATCGCGCGGCTGCTGAAACGGCAGTTTGCGCCGACGACCGTGCGGGGGCTGACTTTGGATCTTTCCTCGATGACGGCGGAATACGGCGGCAGGCGCACCGAACTGACGAAAAACGAAGCGCGCATTCTCGCCTGTCTCATGAAAAAGGAACTGTGTACCAAAGAGGAGATTCTGGAAGACCTCTGGAACGACAGTCTGTATGTGGACGAAAATACGCTGTATGTCAATATCAGCCGCCTGCGGGAGAAGCTGAAGGGGATCGGGGCGGAGGGGTATATTAGGACCGTCCGCGGCGTAGGCTACCGGTTTTAAGCGTCATTCATCTTGCCATACATTGTCGGGCTGCGTTTTCTTCGGGTCGTGTACGTTTAAGTACACTCCCTTTCAGAAAGCCTCGCGCTTCGCGTCTGGCAAGCGACTGGCGCTTAAAACTTCGTTATATTCGGCTTTTTGGAAACTCAGGCGTTATTCATCTCGTGGGACGGCGGGCTTGCGTTTCGGCTTGGTCGGAACCTTTTTGTACGCTCCCTGCGCCGAATCCGCGCCCTTCGCGTCTGGCAAGCGACTGACGCTTAAAACTTCGCTTTATTTCCCCCTGCCTCCCCTTATGGTAAGGGGAGGTGGCACGAAGTGACGGAGGGGATAAGAAACCTGAAAAAGAGACGGGCAGGGAAGAGATGACGGCATTTTTCGGACAAGTAAAAATCGGGAGGAAAGTCAAAAGATGAAATTCGGAAGCTATCTTTCTTCGCGGGCGCCGCAGTTGTGTCTTTGCGGCTGCGCCGCCGTGTTCTGGGGCATTTTTGCCTATTTTGCGGGCGCCAACGCCGTCCTCCTTTGGGGCGGCGAAATTTTTTTCGCGGCGTTTGCCCTTGCGTGGCTGGGAATCGGGTTTTTGTTTGCCGAAAAGCGGCTTGCCCGTCTTGAAAAACTCAAAGAGGGGCTGCGGGAAAAATACCTGCTCGGCGAATTGCTTCCCCGTCCCGCGGACGCGGCGGAGCGGGAATATTTCGACGTGATGAAAGAGGTATCCCGTTCGGCGATCGGCGCGGCGGAGGACGCCCGCAGGGAAAAGGAAGAGTACCGCGAATACGTCGAACGCTGGATCCACGAGATCAGGACGCCGCTTACGGCGTGTTCGCTCATTCTCGCGGGCAGCGGCGATCCCGTCAAACTCCGCCGGGAACTCAGACGGGCGGACAACCTTACGGAGACGATTTTGTATTACGCGCGCATGCAGGATGCCGCGGCCGACCGCAAAATTTCCCCCGTACACATGGCGGAGATCGCGGACGAAGCGGTGCAGAGCCAGCGGGAACTCCTCATCGCCGCGGGGATTTCCGTGGAGACAGAGGGGGATTTTTCCGTCTGCACGGACGGAAAGGCGGTGTGTTTTATCCTGAAACAGCTTTTGGTCAACTGCGCGAAATACTGCAAGGGCTGCCGCGTGAAGATAAAAGCGGCGGTGGGCGTGCTTTCCCTGTCCGACGACGGGCCGGGTATTCCCGCGCACGAACTGCCGCGCGTCACGGCGCGGGGATTTACGGGCGCCGCCGGGAAAAAGGCGGGCACGGGCATGGGGCTGTACATCGTCTCCGAATTGTGCCGCGGGCTGGGGATAGACATGCAGATCTCATCCGCGGAGGGGCAGGGCACGGAATTTTCCTTTTCGTTCGGCGCCGAAGGCGGAATTCTTACGAAAGCGTAAGGGAAAGGGCAAGGCGGGTTAGATAAAAATCCGCATTTTCGTGGTACCATGGTTGCGTTGACCGAAATTCCTGTCCGCGGGGCGGGCTTTTCGGGAAAAACGAACGGGAGGTTTTTTCGATGCAATCTGTTCTCGAAGTGAAAAACGTGACCAGATACTACGGGGGCGGCGCGGTGACCAAGGCGCTGGACGGGATTTCCTTTTCCGTGCGGAAAGGGGAATTCGTCGCGATCATGGGGCCGAGCGGCTCGGGCAAAAGCACCCTTCTGAACGTCATTTCCACGATCGACCGGGTGAGTTCGGGCGAGATCCGGATCGAAGGCAAAGACGTGACGAACGGAAAGGAGGACGATCTGTCCGCCTTCCGCCGCGATCGGCTGGGGTTTATCTTTCAGGACTACAACCTTTTGGATACGCTGACGGTGGGGGAAAACATCGTTCTGCCCCTCAACCTCAGGCGGGTGCCGGCGGCGGAATCGGACGAAGCGCTTAAAAAAATCGCGGAGACTTTCGGCATCGCCGGCGAACTCGGCAAGTTCCCGCGCGAACTTTCGGGCGGACAGCGCCAGCGCGCCGCCTGTGCCCGGGCGCTCATCACTTCCCCCGCGCTCGTTCTGGCGGACGAGCCGACGGGGGCGCTCGATTCGGGAAATTCAAAGATGCTCATGAGTACTTTTGAACTCATGAACGCATCCATGGGTGCCACCATTCTCGTCGTGACGCACGACGCGGCGGTGGGCAGCCACGCGCAGCGCGTCCTTTTCCTCAAAGACGGAAAACTCTGGAACGAAGTGCTGAGAGGGGATCGCAGCCGCCGGGAGATGTACGCCGACATCCTGTCCGTGACGGCGGCGCTGGGAGGGGAATTCGATGTTCGCTGAACTCGCCTTCCGCAACGTGAAGAGGCAGGTCGGAAACTACCTCATCTATTTCATCACCGTGTCCCTGACCGTGGCAATGATGTTCGCCGTGAACGGCGCCGTTTTCAGCCCCGCGCTCACCGATCGCATTTCGGGCATCGCCGATCTCAAAGGCGCGCTGATCTTTCTCACTGCGTTCGTGGCGATCATCGTCTCCTTCGTGCTGGGGTATGCCTCTTCCTTCATCCTGCGCCTGCGAAAGCGGGAATTCGGCACCTGCCTCACGCTCGGCATGACCAGGCGGGACGTCCTCAGACTGTATTTTCTCGAAAACGCCCTTCTCTGCGGCGCGGCGCTCGCCGCGGGACTGCTGCTGGGGATGTTTTTCTATCAGGCGCTCATGGCGGTCATCGCCAATCTCATGGAGGCGGAATACGCCTTTTCTCCCTATACCGTCAAGGGATTCGTCCTCACGGCGGGGGTCGTCGCCGGCGTCTTTCTGCTCTCTTCGCTCGCCTCTTCCGCCTATCTGCGGAAAGTGAGCGTCGCCGAACTCCTGCACGGCGACAAAAAGGCGGAACGGGAGACAAGACACCCCGTTTTCTGGCTTGCGGTCGCGCTGCTCTCCTTCGCCGCGATCGTTTTCAGCTGTGTCTTTTTCTCCCGGGAGGTGGAACGGGGCGTCCGCGGAGAGGGCTCGGGCGGAAATCTTATGCTCGCCTTTGTCCTGCTCAGCGTCGCCGTCGTGCTCTTTCACTACGCCGCCGCCAAGAGCGTCGTCCGCCTGCTGCTCCGCTGCCGGAAGCTGAAAAACAGGGGGACCAACGCCTTTACCCTGCGCAGACTTTCGGTGCGGCTCTCTTCCGACGCGCTGCTTTCGGGCGCGCTCGCCTTTCTGCTCGCGTTTGCCGTGATCGGCGCCAACGTGTCCTTCGTGCAGAAGATCAGCAACGACGCCATCCTCGCCCAAAGTTATCCCTTCGACGTCGGCGGGCGGACGGAAGCGGGGGAAGAGGCGCCCGTTCCCTTCGATGAGGCGGAGCGCATCATCGAAGATTACGCGCAGATCGAAAGCGCGGTGTATACCGCCGTCTATACGTCGGGGGAGAGGTATCTGCACGGATTTACCCCCTGGTCGGGGGAGGAATACGCAGGATTGACCGATTGTTTCCTTACGGAGAGCGATTTCAATGCGCTGTACGTGCCGCTGGGGTTCGAGCCGGTGCATACGGACGGGGGATTTTATATCTATTCGGGCAGCGCCGTCATATCCTCCGCGGATTTCTCCGCCGCGTTTCTGGAACTTCCCGGCGGGCCGTATCTCTACCGCGGAACGCTGTCCGGTTATCCGGATCCGCAGTTCTCCTGCTATTTCTGCGCGGTCGTGCCCGACAAGGCGGCGGAGGGACTCGAAGAAGATACCTTTTGCGCGGCATATACCTTGACGGAAGAACTGAGCGGGGAGGAAGCCCGCTCTCTCGAAGAGGCGCTCTCTTACGAATATACCCCGCCTTCCGGAGAGGAGTTTACCTATTTCCGCTGTGATTACGATATCCGGGAGCTCGCGCGCATGTCGATGAACGCGAGCAGCGCGATCCTCATCGTTTCCGCGCTCTATCTCGCCGTCGTGTTCGTCTTTCTCGCCATGGCGATACTCGCCTTAAAAACCCTTTCGCAGGTATCCGAGGACAGGGGGCGGTACGAAGTTCTGTATCGGCTGGGCGTCGGCAGACGGGAGCAGGGCAGAACGCTGTTCGCGCAGATATTCGCCTGTTTCTTCCTGCCGTTTGCGCTGCCCGTTTCTTTAAGCATCCCTGCGGGACTCATCTGCGCGCAGGTCATGCGTCTCGGCGGCTTTGCCGTGACGGGGATCGCGGGCATGACGGCGGGGATCGCGCTGGTTTTGACTTCCGTCTACGTATTGTATTTTATGGCGACCTGGCTCGTGGCAAAGCGGAAGGTCGTCAGAGACTGAAAAATGAACAGCCGGTGCCCTTTATGCAAGTGATTTAAGGAAAACCACCTCCCCTTATGGTAAGGGGGAGGTGGTGCGCCTCTTCTCATGCCTCCCCTTATGGTAAGGGGAGGTGGCACGTCTCTTCTCTATGCCTCCCCTTATGGTAAGGGGAGGTGGCACGAAGTGCCGGAGGGGATAAGAAAGTTGGTTTTCTATAAAGTAAATCGAAACGCCGAAATCAATCCGCACAAAGGGCGTTTGGGCGGGAATAATCGGTAACTTTTGCGCCGGCATTTCATCGTTTTTGTTTTGCCCCGCAAAAGAAGCCGGAGAAAACCGATCAGAGGCTGAACCGGAACTGCGCGGACGGGTCGTCGTAATGTTCGTTGGGCACCCAAAGCACCGTTTTGTCGGTGAGATTGTAGACGGCGCTGTGCACCGTGCAGCCGTTGCCGTCGTCGTTGTCCCAGGTGCGCCTGCCGATTTCGCCGAGAATGCCCATCGCTTCCGTTTCATCCTTTACAATGCCGTCCTTTGCGGACAGCCGTTCCCACATGCGGTCGTATCTGTCCAGCCCCGCCTTCATGATGTCGTTTTCGTAATATCCCGGCTGCAGGATGAAGTTGGTCACCCATTGATAGCCGTCCGCCTGCGCTTCCTCTTCTCCGATGGAATCGTCGGCGTCGTTCCAGGTGACGACGAGCTGTCTTTGACTCCCGTCGTTGTCCGTGGCGTCCGTGCCGTTCACCCATTCGAGAACCGCGCTCTTGCCCGTGGAGTCGGCGACCATGTAATGATAGGAAGTCTGCGCCGAATCGTGCAGGTCGTAGCGGGAGATGAGTTCCACCGCCTCTTCCGCGCTGTCCGCGTAATCGAGAATTAGGCGGAGCATGGTGGTGGAGGTGAGGTCGGGTTTGTCGGTGTTCTGATCGGTGGGGACGGTGGTCTCGCCCTGGTAGGTCATGTAGATGCCGCAGGCGACGCCCGCGTCGTTCATGCCGTCGAGGGGCGCATAGGGGGCGGCGAGACAGGTGATTTTATCCATCAGGCTCTCCACGTCCTTTTCCGGATCCATGCCGATGAATTGCAGGTCCACGGTGGAGACGGAGGCGTGCCTGCCGCCGCCGGGATCGGTAAACACGAGACAGGTATTCGTCTTGGCGAAGTCGTAATTGCGGGCAAACAGCCGGTCTCCGTCCTCCGTGCGGGCGGTGAAGGAGGCGCACCCGATTTCGCTCTCTTCGATCGTCATGTCGATCAGCCCTTTGGTGATGTGGTCGGTGATGAAGGCGATGAGTTCGGAGTCGCTCTTCGCGCCGCCCTGTCCGAGATATTCGTCGAAATAAAATCCGCCCTTGACGTCCATGCGGTAGACGGCGCCGTCCAGATGGGCGTCGTCCCGGTCGCGCAGCTTTTCAAAGCTCATGACGCCGGAAATTTCGTTCCCCCAGACGCACCCGACGGCGATCGCCGCGCAGGCGACGAAAGCGACGATGACGGCGAGCGCGATGATCAGAATCCGCTGCCAGAGGCGGAGTTTGCGTTTTGTCTTTTCCATATTTTTTCGATATTCTCCTTTGGATGTTTGGTCTTTGATGTCCCGTTGTCGCGATCTTGGGTTTTCGGGTATTATACTCCGTCTTTGCCGCAGCTGTCAACGGCGGAAGGCGCGGTGTGACAGTTTTTGCGATTGTGCTTCGCCGGGGAATAAACGCATTTTTTCGGGAATCCCGCCCGCCCGGAGTAAAAATTTTCGCTTCGGGCGCATAATAATAGGGATGAAACACGTTCGGACGGCAGTTTCCTGGCTGCGGAAAAAATATGCGCTGCTGGCGGAGAAAAAATATACGACGATCGCGGGGACGCTCGTCTTTTTTCTCCTGCTCTCCATCGTGCCGCTCACTTTCTGGCTGACCCTGCTGTTCGGCCGCCTGAACGTCGGAACGGAAAGCGTTCTCGATCTCCCCGTTTTCGAATCCGTCCGCGACGTGCTTCTCTACATCCGGGAAGAGGCGGCGCAGGCGACGACGGGCGCGTCCGTCTTTCTCGTCGCCACCACTCTCTATTCGGCGACCAATCTCTTTTACCACATGCGGCGGAGCGGGGAACTCATCTATTCCTATCGTCGCAAAAAACACGGCCTGCTCGTGCGGCTGGGGGCGGTGCTGCTCCTGTTTGCGGTCATGGTCATCGTCGCGGCGTCGGCGGTGCTGCTCGCGGGCAGCGCGTTCGTCTTTGCCCGCCTGTTTCCGCGGTGGCTGGAATTCGTCGCCGATTACGTCCTGCTCCTTCTCGTCGCCTTCGGCGTCGTGTGGCTCTTAAACGCCTATATCTGCCCTTATCGGGTGAAATTCAGGGAACTTCTGCCCGGCACGGCGATCACCGTGGGGGCTTGGGCGGTCGCGCTCGCGGGGTTTGCGATCTATCTGAAAATCGGCAACATGAGCCGGCTGTACGGGGCGCTCAGCGCCGTCATCGCCTTCATGCTCTGGCTGTATGTCCTCATGATCTGTTTTGTCTCGGGGGTGATTCTCAACAGCGAGAGAATTTACGCCCGCGAGAGCAAGAGGCTGTAAAAAAGCCGCGCCCCGGAAGGGCGCGGCGGTTGATTCGGGTATTATCTGAGGATTCTGACGCAGCCGACGGCGAGCGAGCCGGGGCCGATGTGGCAGGCGATGCTCAGAGAGAGGGGATCGCAGCAGGTAAAGGGAATGTCGGGCAGCGCTTCCCGCAATTCGCGGGAGAAGTGTTCCGCTTCTTTGTAATTCGCCGTATGCGCGACGGCGAGAACCATGTCCCCGTTCGCCGTCAGTTCGCGGAAACGGACGCGGAGATCTTTTGTGATGGATTCCTTCATGATCTCTTTTGCCTTGGGAAGGCTGCGTGCCAAGGCGAATTTATCGAGCTTTTCTCCCTGTATCTGCAATACGGGCTTGATTTTCAGGATAGAGCCGATCGCCGCGGCGGCAGGGGTCACCCGTCCGCCCTTTTTGAGATATTTCATCGTGTCCACGGCGATGTAGATGGAGGAATCGAATTTCGAGGCTTCGAGATACTCTTTGATCTCCGCGGCGCTTTTGCCCCGGTCGCGCAGTTTCATGGCGTCAAAGACGCTGAGTTTTTGGGTGATGGATATCCGCTGATTGTTGACGACGTGTACTTTGCCGCCGAAGTCCTTGGCGAGGGCGATCGCCGTCTCGCAGGTCTGGCTGAGCCCCGACGACATGGGGATGTGGACGATCTCGTCGAAATCTTTCAGAATTCCGTTCCAGAGGTCGAGCACGTCGCCCACGCTGGGCTGGGAGGTGGAGACGTTGGTTTCGGGATTTTTCAGATGTTCGTAAAATTCTTCCTGCGTGAGATTGATATCTTCGAAGTAGGGTTCTCCGTCGATGATGAAGGGCATGGGAAGGACGAAAATGCCCAGTTCTTTGCCCTCTTTCTGCGTGATCCCGCTGTTGCTGTCCGTGATGATGGCTGTTTTCAAAATAAACTCCTTTCCGCCGCGCAAAAACGCGGCAAAATTTACTTTTTCCCGGATTTCTGCAAATATCCGGAGTATAAAATACTTATCAATATCATAGCAGAGTGCGGCGGGAAAGTCAATCGGATTTCCGTAGGTGTGACAAATATCATAAAAAAGTATTACAAATCGGCTTTTTCTCCCGATGTACGACCAGGCAGACAAAACGCGGCGCCGTTCGGCTCCGCGTTTTCATTGACAATTTTTCCCGGTTATGATATAATGGCGGCGAGCGATGAGGGCAAAGCCGGAAAATGCCGGAAAACGTGCGGAAAGACGAGAAAATCAAAGCGGTATAACCCCGTCCGACGGGAGAATAGGATATAAGTTTTTGAAAAGGAAGAAATCGGATATGAAACTGACGTTTTACGGACTCTGGGAAGAAGAAAAGCCCAAATTGCAGGAACTTTCGGAAAAATACGGCTTTGAATACGCAGGCACGAACGAAGTCCTTTGCCCGGAAAACCTCTCCCTCTGCGACGGCAGCGCGGGAGTATCCGCGCTCGGAAAGCGGGCGGTGGACGAAGCCCTCCTTTCCGAACTCGCCCGTCGGGGCATCCGCTATCTGTCCACGCGCAGCATCGGCTATAACCACATCGATCTGAAAGCGGCGAAAAAATTCGGCATCCGCCTGTGCAATTCGCAGTATCCGCCCGATTCCGTCGCGGAATTTACCGTCATGCTCATTCTGATGTGCCTGCGCAAATATAAGCAGGCGCTCTGGCTGCAACAGGTGAACGACTATTCCCTCGAATATCTGCGCGGGGACGTCCTTTCCCGTAAGACGGTGGGGGTGGTCGGCACGGGCGGCATCGGCGGCAGGGTCGTCGGGCTGCTTTCCGGGTTCGGATGCCGCATCCTCTGCCATTCGGAAGCGGTGCGCCCGGAAATCGCCAAGGCGGCGGAGTACGTCGATCTGCCCGCGTTGTATAAAGAGAGCGACGTCATTACCTATCATCTGCCCCTTACGTCCGCGACCAGACATATGCTCAACCGGGAGGCGCTTGCGGGGATGAAGGACGGGGTGATTCTCGTAAACACGGCGCGCGGAGAACTTTTCGAAACGGAAGCGCTCATCGAAGGGGTGGAAAACCGCAAGATCGGCGCTCTGGCGATGGACGTGTTCGAAGGGGAGGACGGCATCTATCACGTCGATCGGACAGACGACATCCTCCGCAACCGGAATATGGCGTATCTCCGGCAGTTCCCCAACGTCGTCCTCACCCAGCACATGGCGTTTTACACCATGCTCAGCATGGAGAGCATGATCGAAAACAGCGTGGAAGGGCTGCTCGGCTTTATCCGTTCGGGGCAGACGAAATTCGAAGTGAAGTTTTAACCGTCCGGGAGAAAAAATATGCGTTCACTCAGGGAATTGTACAGAATCGGAAAGGGGCCTTCCTCTTCGCACACCATCGGTCCCGAACGGGCGTGCCGGCTGTTTCTGTCGGAAAATCCGGACGCCGACGGCTTTCGGGCTGTGCTTTACGGCTCTCTCGCCAAGACGGGAATCGGACACGGCACCGATCGGGTCATCCGCAGCGTCCTGAAAGGCGCCGAGATCGTCTGCGATACCCAAAAGGAGGACCTCCCGCATCCCAATACGATGGATCTGATCGCCTTCCGCGGCGGCAGACAGACCGCGTTTATGCGGATATACAGCGTGGGCGGCGGCGCCATACGCATCGAAGGCAGGCCGGAAGAAGAGGGGAAAGAGGTGTATCCGCTCGGCAGTTTTTCGGAGATCCGCGCCTATTGCGAAGAACATTCCCTGCGCCTTTCCGACTACGTATTCGAGACGGAAGGGGAGGAGATCCGCACCTATCTTGCGGAGGTCTGGCAGGCGATGCGGGCGGCGATTTCGGCGGGGCTGAAAGCGGAGGGGATCCTGCCCGGCGGGCTGGGTGTGGAGCGCAAGGCGCGCGTCCTCTATCGGCAGAAACACATCGACGAAAGCGCCGAAACGCGGGAAAACCGACTGGTCTGCGCCTATGCGTTCGCCGTGAGCGAACAGAACGCGGCGGCGGAAACCATCGTGACGGCGCCCACCTGCGGCGCGAGCGGCGTTTTGCCCGCGGTTTTGCGCTATGCGCAGGAGAGGCGGGGATTCAAGGACGGGGACATTCTGCGCGCACTGGCGGCGGGCGGGCTCGTCGGCAATCTCATCAAGGCAAACGCCTCCATTTCGGGGGCGGAGTGCGGCTGTCAGGCGGAGATCGGCAGTGCGTGCTGTATGGCTGCCGCCGCGCTCGGCGAACTTTACGAGATGGAGCTGGGGCAGATCGAGTACGCGGCGGAGATCGCGATGGAACACCATTTGGGGCTGACCTGCGACCCGATCGGCGGATTGGTGCAGATCCCCTGCATCGAACGGAACGCCGTGGCGGCGATGCGGGCGATGAACGCGGTGTCGCTGGCGGATTTTCTCTCGGACAGCCGGAAGATCTCCTTCGATCTCGTCGTGCAGACGATGTACGAAACGGGGCGGGATCTCTCCCGTTCCTATCGGGAGACGGCGGAAGGCGGGCTGGCAAAACTGTATAAAAAATAAGAAGCGGAAAACAATATCAAAGGGGCAGGGGAGCGACGAGCATGAAAAAGTGCAAAATCACGGTCATGAGAATCGCATGTTATCGGGATCTGATGGAAGAGTACGAAAACCCCATGGAATACGCGTGCGATATGCGGGAAGGGCAGGTGTTTGTCGCCGACGGCTGGAAGAAGCCGGAGGGATTCTGCGACAGCGCCTGGGACAGCCTGTCCCCCTTCGTCATGGCGCTCGCGCATGGCGGCGGGGACTTTTACGACGGCTGGATGAAGAATAAAAAGTCGGCGATGATCTCCTGTAACGACGGATTCCGTCCGGTCAGTTTTCTGATAGAGGCTTTGGAAGAGGACGCGGACTGAGCGTTTAGGCGGGTGTTTTTCACGCTCCGGAAAGGGATTTGGAGCGGCGGTCAAAAATTTTTCGGCGTTTTCCCGAAATGCGCGAAAAACGCTTGACGAATATGAAAAAATCGATTATAATAAACAAGCATTCTTCGGAAATGCGGTTTATACGGCCCAATAGCTCAGTTGGTTAGAGCGCCAGCCTGTCACGCTGGAGGTCACGAGTTCGAGCCTCGTTTGGGTCGCCAATGCCTCGATAGCTCAGTTGGTAGAGCAAGGGACTGAAAATCCCTCTGTCGGCGGTTCGATTCCACCTTGAGGCACCATGCGGGCAGATTCCAGAGCGGCCAAATGGATCAGACTGTAAATCTGACGTCACAGACTTCGGTGGTTCGAATCCACCTCTGCCCACCAGACGGCACCCCAAAAGGGGTGCCGTTTTGCGTGGGCAGAGGTGTTCGCCGAACCGCCGTTTCGGTGGTTCGTACGAGCAAGCCGCAGCGGTACGGCAAAATAGAGTAAAAAGTTTGCGGCGTTGCGACCTCCCGAACCTGTGAGGTCTCCACCTCTGCCCACCAGACGGCGCCCCAAAGGGGGTGCCGTTTTGCGTGGGCAGAGGTGTTCGCCGAACCGCCGTTTCGGTGG
>DVGN01000108.1 GCA_018712725.1 Candidatus Scatosoma pullicola | reverse complement strand
TCAAAACGCGGAGAAGGGTTGCAGATTGCGCCCGAAGCCGGAAGGTTCACCGCAGCGACTTTACTCAAATGTAAACGAGCAAGGGGAATACCGGTGAGGGCGCAAGATGCGCCCTTATACCGCGTTTCGCTGGAATAAACCAACCAAAACTAAGATTCTTCGGCGGGGTTAAACATATCAAAAAACCGCAACAACATGGAGGATACGGGGATCGCCGCCTGTACGATGACGATCATGAGCAAGATCTGCGTGAGGTTGAATTCCAGAGTGCTCCAATCGCTGTATACGATATTGCCCAGGCCCGGCACGGCGAGCACCGTGACGCACAGCGCCGCCATCGAGCACCACAGCACCCCGCGGATGAGGTTGAAGGGCTGACAGATGCGCAGCAGCATCACCAGGCCGTTGAAGGTCAGCGCCACGACGAGCATGGGTTCGTACACGCTGCCGACCACTTCGCCCGCTTCGTTCTTCATCTCAAAGACGGTATGCAGCGGGGTCTGATTGATGACGTACAGCGCCAGAATGCCGAACGCCAATGTCAGCGCGCCCGGCAGCGCCCGGCTGACGACGAAGGGGATGAATTTGCCCTTGATCCGGTTGGTGTTGGGGAGCAGAGAGAGGGCGAAGGAGGGGATGGCGCTGATGAAGATCTCGAACAGCAGCATGTTGTTGGTCGTGAAGAAGTAGGCGCTGCCCGTGGCGATGCACACGAGTGCCAGCGCGAGGGTGAGCAAGGTCTTCATGATATACAGGGACGCCGAGTCCTTGATGTTGTTGATGACCCGTCTGCCTTCGTACACGATGCGGGGCATGGAGGCGAAGTTGTTGTCCTGCAGGACGAGGTGGGAGACGTTTCTCGCCGCGTCGCTGCCCGAAGCGACCGAGATCGCGCAGTCTGCCTCTTTCATCGCCAGAATGTCGTTGACGCCGTCCCCCGTCATCGCCACCGTGTTGCCCGCCTTTTTGATGGAGCGGATGAGGATGGCTTTCTGTTCGGGCGTCACTCTGCCGAACACCGTGTATTCGTTGGCGGCGTTTTCCACTTCGATGTCCGAAAGGCCTTCGAGAGAGATGAACTGCGCCGCGTTTTCGATGCCCGCCCGGCGCGCCACTTCCGAAACCGTCATCGGGTTGTCGCCCGAGATCACCTTGACCGCCACATCGTTTTCCTTGAACCATTTGATGGTCTCGATGGCGTCGGGGCGGATGTTGTCGGACAGGGTGAGGATGGCGACGGGGCGGAACCCCGCGGGCGGTTTATCCCCCTGAATGGGCGCGGAGGCGTGCGCCAGCACCATCACCCGCAGCCCCATCTGCGCGTATTGTTTGACGATCTTTTCCACCCGCACGGGCAGGGGCTTTAAGACGAATTCGGGAGCGCCCATCGCGAACGTGCCCACCTCCCCGAAGGTCACCGCCGAGAGCTTGCGCGCCGAAGAGAAGGGCAGAACCGCCGTCGCCTGCAAGGCGGTGGAGTGCCCGAACCGCTCGTACAGGGCGATGGAGGTCTGGTTGTTGTCCCCCAGCGACGCGAGCATGGAGCCCAGAATGTCGTCCACCGAATATTCCGTCGGATTGTTGAGCAGCATGCAGTCGCTCACCTTCATCCGCCCGTCCGTGATCGTGCCCGTCTTGTCCAGGCACAGCACGTTGACCCGGGCGAGCATTTCCAGGGAATAGATGTCCTGCACGAGCGTGTTGTATTTCGCCATCCGGATCATGCCGATGGACAGCGCCACCGTCGTCAGAAGCAGCAGCCCCGACGGGATCATGCCGATGACCACCGAACAGGTCTTTTGTATCGTCTCGTTGAGCTGGGGATCGTCGGAGAAGAGCACGGAGAAGAATCCGCCCCGCGCCGCGATGTCCGCCCAGTCTCCCCCCGTGTTGCGGAAATTGGTGAGGAACATGAAGATGGCGACGGGGATGATCGCCAGACCGATCGCCTTGATGAACAGGTTGATCGAATTCATGATCTCCGAATTGGGGCGCTTGTATTTTTTGGCGCGGGAGGTGAGTTTGCTGATATAGGTGTCGTCGCCGATCTTGTCCACGCGCACGACGCAGTGTCCGCTCGCGACGAAGGAGCCCGCGTACAGCTGACCGCCCGCCTCCTTCTTGACCGGGACGCTCTCGCCCGTCAGCAGGGATTCGTTGAACTCCGCGGCGCCGTCTAACAGGATGCAGTCGGCGGGTACCTGCTGCCCCGCGCCGAGCAGCAGAATGTCGTCCAGAACGATCTCCGATACGGGGATGTCCCGCCGCTTGCCGCTGCGGATGACCTTCGCCGAAGGGGAGGAGAGGATGGACAGTTTGTCGATCTTGCGCTTGGCGCGGATCTCCTGGATGATCCCCCAGACGATGTTGCAGAGGAAGATGAGGACGAAGGTGAACTGCGTAACGGGCGCGTGTGCGAGCAGCAGCGCGATCGCCGCGATCAGGCAGAGCAGGTTGAAAAAGGTGCAGATGTTCCCGACGAAGATGCTCTTGTACGTCTTGGAATACTTCTTTCCCGCGCGGTTGACAAAACCCTGCTCCTTCCTCTGCGCTACCTGCGCGGTCGAAAGACCCTCTTCGGGAGAGGCGTCGAAACGCACCGCTTCCGCCGCGTTCGGGCGGTTCTTTTTCTTCTTTGCCCGCTCCTTGGGGAACAGGGCGCGGAATTTTTTCTCCCGCTTCTCCGCTTCCGAAGTGTATTCGATCTGTTTCTTTTTGTCCTTTTTCATGTCTACCCCCGTGCCCGCACCCGGCGGGACGTCCGTTTTCCGTTTTTTGCCGTCGAGGCGCGGCGCATGGCGCCGAAAGCCCCGGTTTTGCAAGGGGCATTGCCCTGCGGAGAGACCTCCGCGAAGGGGTTTGCCCGCGTTTCCTTTACAGTATAGCATATGCGCCGGAAAAACACAACCTTTTCGGGGCAAAATCCCCGCCTTCTTCCCGTTTGGTGAAAAGAATTATTTTTTGTTTTTTCTTTTGCCCCTGCGGCAGGGAAGAGACGACGGGGCTTTTGGGGACAGGCGCCGGCGAACGGACAATCCCTCAGTCAGCTGCGCTGACAGCTCCCTTTGCACAAGGGAGCCATGGGTGGGGTGCGGCGGTGCGTCTCCTCTTCCCATGCCTCCCCTTATGGTAAGGTGTCACGTCTCACCTCATGCCTCCCCTTTTTGACAAAGGGGAGGTGTCACGAAGTGACGGAGGGGATAAGAGGGTTGGAAAATACGGATGCGGCGGATTTTGCATAAAGGAAACGGGGCGATGACGGGGCATGCGCGGCAAAAGCAAAGCGGCGCAACAATTTTTGCGCGGGCGGGCGGATTTAATTGCTTTCGGGGCGGGAAAGTAGTATAATGGTTACGAAAATCCCTTTCCGGCCCGCAGTAAGGCGGAAGGGCGCGAAAGGCGCAAAAACATTTTGCAAAACATTATACGACAGGAGACGGGACAGTATGATCGACATCAATCTTATCCGGAACAATCCGGAACTCGTGCGGGAGAACATCCGCAAAAAATTTCAGGACAAAAAACTGCCGCTCGTGGACGAAGTTCTCGAACTCGACGGGAGGCGGCGGGCGCTGATCGCCGAAGGGGATTCTTTGCGCGCGGCGCGCAATACGCTGTCCAAAAAGGTGGGGCAGCTCATGAAGCAGGGGGAGAAAGAGGAAGCGGAAAAGGTGCGCGCGCAGGTCGTGGCGGACGCCGACCGCCTTGCCGCCATCGAAAAGGAGAACGCCGAAGTGGAGGCGAAGCTCAAAAAGGACATGATGGCGATCCCCAACATCATCGCCCCCGACGTCCCCATCGGCAAGGACGATTCGGAGAACGTCGAACTCAAACGCTTCGGCGAGCCGACCGTGCCCGATTTTGAAATTCCCTACCATATGGACATTCTCGAAAGGCTGGACGGCATCGACATCGATTCCGCCCGTCGCACGTCGGGACAGGGATTCTATTACCTGACGGGGGACATCGCCCGTCTGCATTCGGCGGTTCTGGCTTACGCGCGCGATTTCATGATCGATAAGGGATTTACCTACGTCATCCCGCCCTATATGATCCACGGCGACGTCGTGTCCGGGGTCATGAGTTTCGACGAGATGGACAACATGATGTACAAGATCGAAGGGGAGGACCTGTACCTCATCGGCACGTCCGAACACTCGATGATCGGCAGGTTTATGGGACAGATTCTCGACGGCGGCAAACTCCCCCTGACCCTGACCAGCTATTCCCCCTGTTTCCGCAAGGAGAAGGGGGCGCACGGGCTGGAAGAGCGGGGCATCTACCGCATCCACCAGTTTGAAAAACAGGAGATGATCGTCGTCTGCCGCCCCGAAGAGAGCGACGAATGGTACGAAAAACTGTGGAGTTATACCGTCGAACTGTTCCGCTCGATGGAGATTCCCGTCCGCCAGCTCGGCTGCTGCTCGGGGGATCTCGCCGACCTCAAATACAAGAGCTGCGACGTGGAGGCGTGGAGCCCCCGGCAGAAGAAATATTTCGAAGTCGGATCCTGCTCCAACCTCACGGACGCGCAGGCGCGGCGGCTGGGCATCCGATTCAAGGATTCGGACGGCAAGACCAAACTCGCTCATACCCTGAACAACACGGTGGTGGCGCCCCCGCGCATGCTCATCGCTTTTGTCGAAAACCATTTGCAGGCGGACGGCAGCGTGACGATCCCCGAAGTGTTGAGGCCGTATATGGGCGGCAAATCTTTGATTGCTGTCAAGAAATAACGAGCGAAACGCGTATATACAGCGCAATACATTGTCGGGCTTGCGTTTTTGCTTGGTCATGTACTTCTGTGTACACTCCCTGCGCAAAATCCGCGCCCTTCGCGTCTTGCTTGTATCTCCGCGTTTTAACGGTAGACGGGTTCGCTTGGAACGGGGGGAACGTGTATATACATCGTTCTGCATTGTCGGGCTTGCGTTTCCTCGGGTCATGTACTTCTATGTACACTCCCCGTCGGAAATCCGCGCCCTTCGCGTCTTGCTTGTATCTACGCGTTTTAACGGTTGACGGGTTCGCTTGGAACGGGTGAAACGCGTATATACATCGTTCTGCCTTGTCGGCTTTGCGGTTTCCTCGGATCGCTTACGTCTGAGTAAGCTCCCCTCGGACTTCCGCGCCCTTCGCGCATAACTCGTATCTACGCGTTTTAACGGTAGACGGGTTCGCTCGGCAGAGCGAATCGCGGTAATCTCATACCTGCCCCTATTATTTTTCTCGTTTGGTATTTTATGAAACTGCTTTTTTTCGATATTGAATGCGCCAGCGTATTCAAGAACACCGCCAAAATATGCGCGTTCGGATACTGCCTCACGGACGAAAATTTCCGCATCCTCGAAAAGGAGGACATTCTCGTCAATCCGCAGGGGGGATTCCACCTCACCGACCGCAAGGGCACGCAGGGGCTGGTTTTGCCTTACGAGTATGAGGACTTCAAAAAATATCCCACTTTTCCCCAATCGGAGCCGCGCATCCGCGCCCTTCTGGAAGACGCGGATACCCTGCCCGCGGGGCACGCGACGATGAACGACGTGAAGTATCTCAATCTCGAAACCCGCCGTTTTTCCCTGCCCTCTTTCCGCTTTTCCTTTGCGGACACGCAGTTTATCTACATGAACCGCATCGGCGAATTCAGCCGGCAGTTCGGTCTGGGGACGATCGCGGAGGCGCTGGGGGTGGAATTTACCCCCCACCGTGCGGCGGACGACGCCTATGCGACCATGCGGGTCGCCGAAGCGCTGTGCCGGGCGGAGGGGACGGATTTTTCGGGTCTGCTCGAAAAGTACCGCATCACGCCGGGCAGGATCGAAAACTACGAAGTGACGCAGAACAGCTCGGAGAGCCAGCGGGCGTATCTCGCCGAAGTGCAGGCGAAAAAGGAGGCGCGGGAGGAGGCGAAGGCGGAATTTCACCGCTTTTTCGACAAGGCGAAGCGCCGCCGCGCGCGGGAGGGGAAGTTCGCGGGGAAGACGGTCTGTTTTTCCCACCCTCTGGAAGAGGACGTCAAAGTGTCCGAGCCGCTGCTCGCCGCGATGTTTGCAGAGGGGGGATTCTACACCTTCCACGCCGAAGACTGCGACGTATATGTCTGCACGGAAGGGGAGACGGGGCCTCGGCTCCGCGGCGTGCAGGAGCGGGGCGCGAAAGTGTTTTCGGCGGCGGAGTTTTCCGCACTTTTGCAAAAATGACATACCCAGGGTTGCGGCGAGCGTATTTCTGCCCGTCGGACGGAAGGAGGGAGAAATGCCCGATTTGCCCGAAAAATTTGTCGAAAGGATGAAAATGCGGCTTCCCGCCCAGGAGCGGGAGGCTTTTTTTGCCGTCTACGGAAAGCCGCCTTACAAGGGGATACGGGTCAATCCTTTGAAAATTTCCGCGCCCGACTTTCTGCGCATTTCCCCCTTTCCCGACCTGCGCCCCGTTCCCTGGGAGGAGAACGGATTTTATACGGAGGCGGAAAAGACGGGCGGGCATCCCTATCATTTCGCGGGGCTGTACTATTCGCAGGAGCCTTCCGCGATGTGCGCCGCTCCCCTTCTGGACGCGAGACCGGGGGAGAGAGTGCTCGATCTGTGCGCCGCGCCGGGCGGCAAGGGGACGCAGCTCGCCGCCGCGATGCGGGGGGAGGGGATTGTCGTGCTCAACGAGCCGGTGTCCGCCCGCGCCCGCATTCTGTCCGGCAACGTCGAGCGGCTGGGCGTGAAAAACGCCGTGGTGCTGAACGAATCCCCCGCCCGCCTGTCCGCTCTGTTCGGGGGATATTTCGATAAAATTCTCGTCGACGCGCCCTGTTCGGGGGAGGGGATGTTCCGCAAGAACCCAGAAGAGGCGATCGGGGAATGGAGCGAAGAAAACGTGAAGATGTGCGCCGCGCGGCAGGCGGAAATCCTGGACGAAGCGGCGAAAATGCTGCGCCCGGGAGGGCGGCTCGTCTATTCCACCTGCACCTTTTCGGAGGAGGAAGATGAGGGGCAGGTATTTGACTATATAAAAAGGCATCCCGAAATGCGGCTTTTGAAGAGCGAAAAACTGCTCCCCCACAAAGCGGCGGGGGAGGGGCATTTTGCGGCGCTTATCCAAAAAGAAGAGAGCGCAGAAGACGGGGAGAGCGGCGCCGTCCGGGCGCTTCGGCCGCGCGTTTCCCGGGAGGGCGAGCGGATGTGGCGGGCGTTCGAAAAGGAATTTTTGCGGGTGCGCATGGAGAATCTGCACGAAGCGGGCGGCATGCTGTACGCCCTGCCCGAAGGGATTTTCGATTGGAAGGATCTGCGCGTGCTGCGGGCGGGCGTGCGGCTTGGGGAGGTGAAAAACGGGCGGTTCGAGCCTTCTCATTCCCTGGCGATGTGCTTGAAGGCAGGGGAGTTCGCCGCGGCGGTCGATTTTGCCGCGGAGGACGGGCGGCTGCTGCGGTTTTTGCACGGCGAGACGGCGGAGGACGGGCGGGGGCAGAAGGGCTGGCTCGCCGTCTGCGCGGACGGATTTCCCGTCGGCTGGGGAAAGGCCGGGGGCGGGGTCGTGAAAAACCATATCCCGAAAGGACTGCGGGTTTGAAAGGAGGACGGACATGGGCGTGAGCAAGACGGATTTCGTGCGCGGGCTGCAATGCCCCAAAATGCTTTGGCTGGACAGCCATATGCCGGAAAAAAGGGTGATTCCCGAAGAGGTGCAGCGGCGGCTGGACGAAGGCAACGAGTTCGGCGACCGCGCGATGGGGATTTTCGGCGATTACGTCGAAACCACCGTCCTGCGTCCGGACGGGCGGCCCGATTACGCCGCGATGATCGAAAGGACGAAGGAGTGCCTGGAAAAGGGAACGCCCGTCGTCTGCGAGGCGGCGTTTTCCTGGTACGGGAATTTCTGCGCCGCGGATATTTTGCGCAGGACGCCGACGGGGTACGATCTGTACGAAGTGAAAAACGCGCCCGCGCCGCGCAAGGAGTTTATTCTCGATCTCGGATTCCAGAGTTTTCTCATCCGCAAGTGCGGCGTCCCCCTGGAACGGCGCTTTCTCATTCTCGCCGGCGACGGGGCGGACGGGGGCACCATGGTTGAGGTGAACGGACAAAAGTACCGTATCGCGGACGAGACGGAGGAGGCGCGCCGCGCCGAACGGATCGCCGACAGAAACATCTGGGCGTTCGGGAAGATCAAGAAAAAGGACGCGCCCGTTCCCGCCGTGGAGCCGGGGGAGAGGTGCGGGGTGCCGTATAGATGCTGGTACTACGACTACTGCCATGTTTGAAGCGTTATTCATCTTGCCATACTTTGTC
>DVGN01000107.1 GCA_018712725.1 Candidatus Scatosoma pullicola | reverse complement strand
AAAAAAGTTGTAAAATAATTCTATCTTACAGATTTTAAGAAGGAGAATCCTATGTCAATCGGAAAAAAAATCCGCGAACTACGACTCGAACACAATTTATTGCAACGTGAATTAGCAAAAGAAATCCACATTGCACCTAACACTCTATCACAATTTGAAACCGGGCAGGCAAATCCAAGCTACGAAGTCCTCTCTTTAATCGCCGACTTTTTTCAATGTTCAACTGATTACCTACTCGGACGAGAAGATGACTTCGGGAATGTGGTGGTGCAAACAGAAAAGCCCGCCCCGCTTCCGCAGGACGAGCAAGAACTGCTGCAAATCTATCAATCACTGTCCCCGGCATACCGCTCGCAGGTTCTGGAATATGCCCGCTACTTTGCCGAAAAGTCCGGCGCCGCCACCCGCCGCAAAGCATAGCCCGAAATTACAAAAGAAAAGTTCCGTAATTTTGATATATAAAATATATAAAAATTCCGGAAATCCCCATTTGTTGCATTTCGCGGTTTTTATTATACAATTTTTCTATCTTAACCGATAGGAGAATTGCAACTATGGACAACCACGAAAGAGGCACAATCGAACAAATTCTCAACCTTTTGCACGGTCTGCTCGGACGGGACGACGCGAAAGCCGACTACCGCCCGACGTTGACTTTTATCCCGGACAACCCGGATGGCGTTCTCGTCTTTCCGGACTGCCGAACAGAAAAAGAAAAAAGCCCCACGGAGAATACCGGGGACTCGGAAGATGGCATTGTCAGATTCAACGAAAAGGAGATCAGACTAATGTCAGTAAACAAAACATTTACAAGAGTTATCAGACTTTGCGGATTTTCCGCGCACCTCCGCACACATGCCAGCGGAAAGACCTCGGTCACTTACGAACTGCGATTCCGCCGCGACGGATACAACATCTCCGCCAGCGGAAAGACGAAAGCGGAGGCAAAAGCCCGCTTTATCGAAAAGGCAAGGACCGCAAGGCCGATGCCGAAAATGGCGAAAACGTCCCGCGTGCCGAGGACCTTTCACCAATTCGCCCTGTATTACTTTGAAAATTACAGAGTGAAAAAAGTGACCCCCTCCACCTTCAAAGCGGACAAAAACCGTTACTTTGCGCACATCGCACCTTACTTCAAAGACATTCCCATCCAGAACATCACGCCGTCACAATGCCAGAAACTTCTGGACGGGCTGCCCGGAAACGGCAAAACCGCCGAGGAAATTTATTTCCTCCTGAACGGAATTTTCAAATACGCCATTGCGCACCACCTGATTCCGTTCAGCCCGACGGACACCGTCTTTCTCTTGCGGCACGAATGCAAAAGCGGCAGCGCTTTGACGAGGGATGAAGAAAAACTGCTTTTGCAGGAAACGGCAAAAACCGATTACCTCACCGCCTTTGCCGTCGCGCTTTATACCGGTATGCGTCCGAACGAATACCGAACCGCCAGAATCGAAGGCGGCTTCATCATCGCCAGAAACAGCAAACGGCAAAACAAGCGACTCGAATTCAAACGGATTCCCATATCCCCCATGCTGCGCCCGTATCTCGAAGGCGTGACGGAAGTATATTTTCCCTGTGCCCGCTATATGCGGGAAAAGGTAAAAGAGATCCTTCCCAATCACAAATTATACGACCTGCGCACCACTTTTTACACCCGGTGCAAAGAATGCGGCGTGGCAGACGCGGCACGGGAGGAATTTGTCGGACATTCTCTCGGCAAACTCGGAAACGCATACACCGACCTTTCCGACGAATACCTCCTGAAAGAGGGCGAAAAACTCCGCTATTGAACGGTGCTGCAAACAGTTCTTCCCCAATTCTTCCCCAAAATCGGCTCCAAACGCCGAAAAGGCGAAGAATTTCTATGCACAAAATACAAAAAAAACGGGACTTTCGGCGCTTTTATAACCGAAATCCCGCATAAAATGGTCGAGGCGACGGGGTTCGAACCCACGACCTCAGCGTCCCGAACGCTGCGCGCTACCAACTGCGCTACGCCTCGACATCGACATCTGTCCTTTCAAGAAGAAAGGGCGCGATTCCGCGCGCCCTTATCCTCGTTTGGTGGAGATAACGAGATTCGAACTCGTGGCCTGTACGTTGCGAACGTACCGCTCTACCAACTGAGCCATATCCCCGAAAGCATGATATATTATATACCATCCCTCCGCTTTTGTCAATAGTTTCCGACTACTTTTTTCAAAAAAATTTTTAATTTTTCTTTCCGATCCCTTCTCCGGCTTTCCGCCGGACAAACCGTCAAGCCCTGCCTTTGACCTTCATGAGCCGCACCACCGCCGCGCGCTCGTTTTCGTCCAGCTTACCCTTGATATACTTGATCGTCTCTTCCAACTGCGGGATCATCACATATTCCAGCGCGTTCACCCGGCGCTTGTTGCGTTCGATCTCCGCGGCGAGCATGCGCGTCGTCTTTTCCACCGCCGCGAGCCTTGCCATCTTCGGCAAAAGCGCAGACACCATCGCCACCGAATCATCCGCTTCGCTCGTGATTTCGGAATAGGCATATGGCAGTCCTTCCGACCTCTTTTCGTCCGTCAGCTCTACCCTGGGTACTTCTACGCCCATGACGCTTTCCGTCTTACACGTCGCGTTCACCCGCACGGAGGGCATGGAAAACGCCGTCTCCGCTTCGAATGCGGGCGTCAGCGAACGCGCGAGCGAAAACTGCCGCAGCGTCCGTGCCAATTCCTCTTCCACTTCGTCGCGCAGCCGTTTGTTTTCCCGGATGATCTCCGTAAATCTCCGCACCATCTCGTCCGATTTGTCTTTGAGCAGCTTATGCCCGCGGACGGCGGTGGAAAGACGCGCTTTCAGCCTTTTCAGCTCCATGCGCGTGGGGTTGACGTTGAGCCTTGCCATTATTTCGTTTCCTTTACGCCTGCGCGCCCGCGTCCGGGGCACCCAGGTATTTGTCGATATATTCCTGCCGGATGCGTTTCAGCTCGCTTACCGGCAAAATCCGCAAGAGTTTCCAGCCCAGATCGAGCGTCTCTTCGATCGTCCGATCGGTATCGAATCCCTGATTGACGTATTCCTTTTCAAATTCCTCCGCAAATTTCGCGTACAGTTTATCCGTATCGGAAAGGGCGGCTTCGCCTAAAATAGCCGCGAGTTCCTTGCTCTCCTTGCCGCGCGCGTACGCCGCGAAAAGCTGGTTCATCGTATCCGCGTGATCCTCTCTCGTCTTATCCCTGCCTATGCCCTTGTCTTTGAGACGGGAAAGGGAGGGAAGGACGTCCACGGGCGGATTGATCCCCCGCTTATACAGATCGCGCGAAAGGATGATCTGTCCTTCGGTGATATAGCCCGTAAGGTCGGGAATGGGATGGGTCTTGTCGTCTTCGGGCATCGTGAGGATGGGGATCTGCGTAATCGATCCCTCCCTGCCGCGGATGCGCCCGGCGCGTTCGTACAAAGAGGCGAGGTCGGTGTACAGATACCCCGGATACCCCCGCCTGCCCGGCACTTCCCGTCTCGCCGCGGACACTTCGCGCAGCGCCTCCGCGTAATTGGTGATATCCGTCATGATGACGAGCACGTGCATGCCGAGATCGAAGGCGAGATATTCGGCGCAGGTGAGCGCCATGCGCGGGGTGGCAATGCGTTCGACAGCGGGATCGTCGGCGAGATTGGTGAACAGCACCGTCCTTTCGATGGCGCCCGTCTTGCGGAAATCGTCCACGAAATACTGCGCCTCTTCGAAGGTGATGCCGATCGCGGCGAACACGACGGCGAATTTGCTGTCCCCGCCCCGCACCTTCGCCTGCCGGGCGATCTGGGCGGCGAGTTCGGCGTGCGGCAGACCGCTCATCGAAAAGACGGGGAGCTTCTGTCCGCGCACGAGGGTGTTCAGCCCGTCGATCGCGGAGATGCCCGTCTGGATAAATTCGTTGGGATAGTCCCGGGCGGCGGGATTGATGGGCTCGCCGTTGATGTCCATCTTCTTTTCGGGAATGACGGGCGCGCCGCCGTCGCGGGGATTGCCCATGCCGTCGAACACCCGTCCCAACATGTCGCGGGAGACCGCGAGCTGCTGGCTGTGCCCCAAAAAGCGGGCTTTGGAATCGGAAATGCGCAGCCCCTGCGAATTTTCGAACAGCTGCACCACCGCCTTGTCGCGGTCGATCTCCAAAACCTTGCCCCGGCGGATCTCCCCGTCCTTTGCCACGATGTCCACCAATTCGTTGTATTTTACCCCTTCGACGCCTTCGACCACCATCAGGGGACCGACCACTTCGCGGATCGTCTTATATTCCTTAAACATCTTCGTTTTCTCCCGCCGCAAGCGCTTTGAGTTCGGCGTTCATCTCCCGGAAAATTTCGTCGAAATCGGAAAGGTTTTCTTCGGGGATATATTTCGCCCTGCCGATCTTCTCCTTGCAGGGACAGGCGAGAATCTCGCCCAGATCGGCATAGGCGGCGACCGCCTCCCCCGCCAGCTTATGGAAGGTATAGATGAGGCGGAGCATCAGAAACTGCTTTTTCAGAGACGTGTAGGTATCCACTTCGTGGAAGGCGTTCTGATGGAGGTAGTCCTCGCGAATGATCTTCGCCGTCTCCATGGTCAGCCGATCTTTTGCCGAGAGGGCGTCCATGCCGACGAGACGGACGATTTCGTCCAGCGCCGCCTCTTCCTGCAGGATGCGCATCACGAACTGACGATAGACGACGAAGTCCCTGCCGACGTTTTCGTCGTACCATTCCTTCATCTTATCGGCGTACAGCGAATAGCTGATCAGCCAGTCGATCGCCGGGAAATGCCGGCGGTATGCCAAGGAGGCGCTTAAGCCCCAGAACACTTTGACGATGCGCAGCGTCGCCTGGGAGACGGGTTCGCTCAGATCCCCGCCCGGCGGCGAAACGGCGCCGATCGCCGTGACCGACCCGACCCGTTCCCCTTTGCCGAGCAGCTTCACGATTCCCGCCCGCTCGTAAAATTCCGCGAGACGGCTGGAAAGGTAAGCGGGATACCCTTCGTCGCCCGGCATCTCTTCCAGACGCCCGCTCATCTCGCGCAGCGCCTCCGCCCAGCGGGAGGTGGAATCCGCCATGACGGCGACGTTATAGCCCATGTCCCGGAAATATTCTGCGATCGTGATGCCCGTATAGATGGAGGCTTCGCGCGCCGCCACCGGCATATCCGACGTATTGGCGATGAGCACCGTCCTCTTCATGAGCGGCTCGCCCGTTTCGGGGTCTTTCAGCTGCGGAAATTCGTTCAGGACGTCCGTCATCTCGTTGCCGCGTTCGCCGCAGCCGACGTAGACGATGATGTCCGCGTCCGCCCATTTGGCGAGCTGGTGCTGCACGACCGTCTTGCCGCTGCCGAAAGGCCCCGGCACCGCCGCCACGCCCCCTTTGGCGATGGGGAACAGCGTATCGATGACCCGCTGCCCCGTGACCATGGGCATGTCGGGCGTGAGTTTTTCCCTATACGGCCGCCCTTTGCGCACCGGCCATTTGCGGAGCATGCAGACGGGCTTCGCCCCCGACGGGGTTTCGATGACCGCCACCGTCTCTTCGATGTTGAATTCCCCTTCGGACACGGACAGCACTTTGCCCGCGACGCCGTTCGGGACCATGATGCGGTGTTCGACGATCTCCGTCTCCTGCACGACGCCGAGAATATCCCCTTCGGACACGACGTCCCCGACCCGGACGCGGGGAGTGAAATGCCATTTCTTCTCCCGGTCGAGATTGTTGACGGACACGCCGCGGGAAATGCGGTCGCCGTATTTGAAACACAGCGTCGTCAAAGGGCGCTGAATGCCGTCGAAAATGCCCGCGATAAGCCCGGGCGCAAGCTCCGCCGAAAGCGGCTCGCCCGTCGAATACACGTCCTCGCCGGGACCCAGCCCGGAGGTTTCTTCGTATACCTGTATGGACGCCTTGTCCCCGCGCAGTTCGATGATCTCGCCGATGAGCCCCATTTCGGACACCCGGACGACGTCGTACATTCTCGAATCCGCCATTCCCTCCGCGACGATCAGCGGTCCGGAAATCTTCACTGTCTTGCCTGCCATCTGCCTTACTCCTGTTTTGTCTTTTCCTGCGGCACTACGAGCGGTCGCCGCTTCCCTGCCCCGCTCTTTTTCCCTTTCCGCCGTCCTCCCCGAAGAGAATATCGACGCCGAGCGCCCGTTCCATCGCCTTTTTCAGGATCTCGTCGCCGTAGCCCGATTCCCCCTTGCCGGAGGGGATGCTCAGAACGACGGGATAGGGAGTCTCGTCAAAGCGCTTCAAAAAGGTTTCCAGCGCCCGGGCAAGCTCTTCCGTCAAAAAGATGATGGAATAGTCCGGGGCGATTTTGCGCAGGATCTCCCGCGCGTGTTTCTCGTCCGCGGCGGGGAACGCGTCCACGCCCGCCGCCTTGAACACCAGAATCCCGTCCCCTTCGCCGACGATCGCCATCTTTCCGGTCATACGCCCTCCTTACTGCATCGCCCTGAGGCGCTTTGCGATCTCCCCTTCCCCCATGCCCGCCAGAAGACAGGCGAACACGACGCGCACGTTGGCGTTTTCCGCGCGGCGGCGGAGTACGTAATAGAGGAAGGGTTGATTTTTTTTCAGTTCGTATTTTTTCAGGGCGAAAAACTGCGTCTCGAAGGACGCCGCCTCCCGCTCCGCATCCGTCAGCGGCTTTCCCTCCGCCTTTGCCCGGACGCATTTCTCCGCAAACGCCGCGCAAGGGGTGCCGTCGAGAGCGTGCGCCGCCCTTTCCGCATCCGCCGCAAACAGCCCCGAAAGCTGTTTTTCCGAAAGGGCTCCGCCGGGCAGGTACTGCCCTTTTGCCTCCTCTTCGGAGGACGCGCGCACCGCCGTCAGGATATTCGCCCGATCCGCCCTGCCGGCGAGCAGTTTTTTCAGCGTCCCGCTGCCCGAGACGACCCGTTGCAGACACTTATACAGCGCGCGCTCGAAAATCGTCCCGATCGCGGCGCCCGCCCCGCCCCCGTCCGCGACGTACGCATCCGCGCTTTCCAGCGCCTCTTTCAGTTCCTTCCACGCCGCGGGATAAGACTTTGCCGAAAGGGCGGCGGACAGCTCGGAAAGAGGGATTTTCCCTTCGGGCGCGAGCAGTTTTTCCGCGTCCGCATGCAGCAGGGACGCCTTGAACAGCGCTTTGGCGTTATGGAAATCGAAGGGGTAAAGAAAATATCCCTCTTCCGCCTCCGAAGGCGCATATTCGCGGATGAAATCGCAGACGGCCCTCTCTTCCGCCTCCACGAGCGCCTCGTAATCGCGGGCGGAAGACGCGGGCGCGCCGCAGCCGTAACCGCTTTCCGAAAGCGCGGCAAACGCCTCCTCCGCCGTACCGCCGCACATGCGCAGCAGTCTGTCGCCGAGAAAGCGCTTTTCGCGGACGGCGATCACGCCGCCGGTGTACACCGAATCCCTGCCCATACCGTTTACCCGTTGTCTTTGAAAAGTTCGGCGGCGATCTCCGCCTGATGCTCCTCCCTGTCCGCCGCGAGCAGCGCGCCGTAAGAGAGGTCTTTATCGCTCGTTTTCCCGCGGAGGACGAAGCCGCCGCCGATCTCCGCCCGCTCGGGCGAGAGGGTGAGTTTCTTCTCCGCCACGACGGGCAGCCGGGCGACGAAAGCAGCATAGGGATAATCCGCCGCAAAGAGGATTTCGTCCCCCTCTTCCGCGTATTCTTCGAGCAGCCTGCCCGCAAGCGCCAGGGCGTCCTCTTCGTCCAGCCCTTTCAGCCGGGCGAACGCGGCTTCGTAAACGCCGTCCAGCACCCGCCGCTTTTCGGCGAGCAGCAGTTTTGCCGAATCCAGACGCGCGGCGGCGGCGCGCCGTTTCATGACGTCCTCCGCACGCACCTTTACTTCCGCCTCCGCCTCTCTCCTGCCCTGCTCGGCGCGCGCGGAAGCCGCGGCGATCACTCCCGCCGCCTTTTCCTCCGCCTCCCGCCTGATCGCGTCCGCTTCGGCGTTCGCGTCCGAGAGGATACGTTCTACGATCGCTTCCCTGCTCATCTCTTTTTCAGAACTGCCCGAGCAGCATGATGGAGATGATCAGGCCGAGAATGGCATAGAACTCGACCATGCCGGGATAGAGAATGAGCCGCGCGGAAAGGGAGGGCTGTTTCCCGACCGTATAAATACAGTTGACGGAAGTTTTGCCCTGGAAAATGGCGGACACAAAGCCGGTGATCGCCATGGGCATCACGGCGCCGAACAGCGCCCAGCCCTGGGCGGTGACCATATCCCCGCCGAGCTTGCCCGAAGCGATGATGCCGATGATAAACCCGTAAATGCCCTGCGTTGCGGGCAGAAGCACCAGAACCATGATGGAACCGAATTTTTTGGGGTCCTCCGACAATACGCCCGCCGCGGCGCTCCCCGTCTTGAAGAGGCCGACGCAGGAGCCGATGCCGCAGAGCAGCACGCAGAGCGCGATTCCCGCCATGGCAATGGCATATCCCGTTGTAAACATGAAAGTATCCTCCGATAGCTGTTTTTTTGATTTGCGTTTGTTTTTTGAAATGTATCCTGTTTCGTCCCGCCGGGCAAAAGGGGCGCGGCGTCCGTTTCAGAATCCGGCAGGCGACAGCTGAATATATTTATGCGTGGCACCCAGGGGTGCGAACAACGTCCCTTCCCCTTCGAAAAACTTGCCGTAAAACTCGACGTATTGCAGGCGGGAATCGTGGATGTACGCACCCAGAAGATTCATCGCCAGATTGAAAGCGTGTCCTACGATCAGGATAAGGACGCCGAGTGCGGCGAGGGCGGGATTGCCGCCCGCAATAAAGCCGACCGAATACTGCGAGATGATCTGCGCGATGACCGCGCCCGAGAGCATGAGCCCGTACAGACGCGCATAGCTCAGAATGTCCGACGCGTAATTGATGATGCCGTACACCGCGCCGAACCCCTTGGTAAACTTGCCGAGAAACTTCTCTTTCCGCCCCGCCGTGAGCATGGCGAGAAGCAGGGACACGCCCGCGAGGATGCCCCCCGCCGCCGTGAGGACGGGAAGCCCCGATTGCTCGATGAGTCCGACGAAAGCCAGCCCCGCGCCCAGCGAGAACATCGCCCATATCAGTCCGTCCCAGACGCCGTCCCAGAAATTCCCCCGCCGCCATTCCTGCACGGCGCGGCAGAAGTAGCCGACGAGCAGCTGAAAGACCCCCATGAGCAGCGCGATCGCGAGCACCGCGGGCACGGACACGCCCGCAAACGTCCACATGTCCTCCTGCGGATTGGGCATTACCGTGGGCAAAAACGCCAGCGGCAGGCCGAAAAAGGAATTGAAGAGCGCCCCCCAGACGACGGCGAACAGTCCGCCGATCGCAAACACGCCCGAAAGCCGCCTGAAACCGCTTTTACGGTCCTTGATTTTTAAGCATATGCCGCCGCCCGCGAAAAACATGATGAGACCGTACCCCATGTCCCCGATGATGAAGCCCATGAACACGCTGTAAAAGAGCGCCATCACGAGATCGGGGTCGAATTCCCGCGCATTGGGGGGCGAATACATGTTGGTGATCGGCTCGAAATTTTCCACGATCCTGCCGTTTTTCAGCAAGGTGGGCGGCATTTCGTCGGGCGCGGGATCGGAAAATTCGAAATACGCCGCCTCCGTCACCCCGTTCACCGCCTCCTTTACTTTCTCTTCCGCCTCCGCCGGCACGTACGCTTCCAGAAGGAAGGTGCGCTCGGTGGCGCGGAGTTTTTCGGAAAGCTCCGCCTTTTCCAGTTCGTAACCGAGTCGGTCGCAATACACTTTCAGAAGCCGAACCTGCGCGTTCATCTCGTACACGGCATATTCGTTTGCCGCGATTTCCCGCCCGATCTCCCGTTCCTTTTCCAAAAGGAAACGCGCCTTTTCCCTCCCCGAGATCTCTTCCGTAAAGGGACAGGCTTCGAATTCCGCTTCGCCGAGCAGGGCTTCCGCCTCCGCCGCGGCGGACTTGTGGAAAAACGCCGCCGCCGTGCAGACGTCCCCGACCGCCTTCGTCTCGCAGACGGCGAGGGGCAGAGCGGCAAATCCCGCTTCGAGCTTTTCCCGGCGGGAGAGGGGGATTTTTCCCAGCCGCGCCGAAGTGTGCGCCGTATCCGCAAAGGCGGAAAATAGCGAATCTATCCCCGCATACGTTTCCGCCTCCCGTCTTTCCTTTCTTACCGATTCCGCTTCCGAAAGCAGCCTTCCCCGCTCCGCGAACAGCTTTCCGATGCGGTCGATCGCCTCTTCCGCCGCCGTCGTCGCTTCCCTGCCCCCTGCGGACATAAATTCGGAGTAGCTTATCTCCGGCTTTTTGGAAGCGGACGGATTCTTCACTTTGTTCTGCCGCTCGTATCCGGAAATCCCTTCGAGCAGCTTTTCGAGCGCTTCTTCCGCGCGCGAATAACGGGCGCGGAGTTCCTCCGCGTCCGAAACGGGCACGACGGTGTGTTCCGCCGCCCCGTGCATCTTCACCTCCACCGCCCCCGTCCGCTGCATCGCGTCGAACAGGGCGTCCTTGTCGTAGGACATGGCGACGAGGTTAAATTTTTTCATCTCAGCGACCGCCACGAACGATCCTCCCGACGATGATTCCGACAAAGCGATCGGCCTTTTCAGACAGCCGGTCGGCGTATTCGCGCGCGGCGGCGCCCTGTTCGGAAAGAGCGGACCGATACGCCTTTTCGGCGTTTGCCGCCGCGGCTTTCATCTGCGTTTCGCGATATGCCCGGCATACCTCTTCCGAAGAGCGCAAAATCTCCGCGGCGCGCACTTCCGCCTGCGCCGCCCTGTCCGCCGCCTCTTCGACCGCCTTGTTTTTAACGGCTGCCGCCTCTTCCTCCGCCGCCGCGATCGCCCCGATGATCTCTTCCGTCATAGTCTTCCCCTTTTGTCTTACTTATTCCAGCCCGATTTCTTTAAGAAACGCCCGGGCGATGATGAGGCTGCCCACCGGGCCGGGATGCACTCTGTCCCAGGTGATGTACGCGGGATAGCGGTAGCGCAGGATGTTCCCGAACGCCGCCTGTAAATCGATACAGGGGATATTCCGCTTCGCCGCCTCTTCCTTCATGATCTGTCCGTATTCGTCCATGCGGGCGCGCATCTTGTCCGATTGGTTCGGTTCGAGATAGTACGGCGTCATCCAGATCATCTTTGCCGCCGTCTTGTCCGCCATCTCATTGAGATTTGCCCGATATTCTTCCGGGGAGACGGCGTATTCCCCGATGGCGGGGGAATCGAACTGCCGCCATACGTCGTTGAA
>DVGN01000106.1 GCA_018712725.1 Candidatus Scatosoma pullicola | reverse complement strand
TGATTCATCGGACGGATACTGTGTCGCCTTTGCGCAGTCCTTGGTCATGTACTTATGTCGTACACTCCCGTCGGACTTTACGCAGGCTCCTTGTCCCGTCCGCGACTGACGCCCGAAACTTCGGTTGTTCCCGCTTATTTGAAATTCGGGGACAGGAACTTTGCCCCATCGGGGCAAAGAAGGAGGCGCGATTTAGCGGAGCAGCGCTCCGCGCGCACGCGGTTGTCTCTCCGTTAAATCTTTCCGCAAGAAACTCGTTGCATTTTTTCGCAGAAAAAATGCAACGAAAAAACTTTACAGTATCCCCTCCAACAGCAATTTGACGCCGATCGCGATCAGGACGATCCCCCCCAGAAGCTGGGCTTTGTCGGCGAGCCGGTCGCCGATGAGTTTGCCCAGATACACCGCGATAAGGCTCAAAGAAAAGGTCACGGCGCCGATGATCAGCACCGACCAGCCGATGGGCGGAAACAGCCCCGCGGGCGAGATCGCCGCCATCTGCAGGGTCACCCCCACCGCCAGCGCGTCGATGGAAGTCGCCACCGCCTGCGCCGCCATCTTCCCGACGGACAGGATCTGTTCTCCGCCCTTTTCCCCCTCTTTTTCCGCGCGCATTTCCCGCACGCAGTCGAAGATCATCTTTCCGCCGAGAAAGGCGAGCAGGGCAAAGGAGATCCACGCGGACGCCTTTTCGAAGGCGTCCAAAAACGCGGAGGCGACCAGCCCGGCGACAAAATAGCCGATAAGGGGCATAAGCGCCTGAAAACCGCCGAAAAAGCCTCCGATGCCCAGCGCTTTTTTCAGCGGCATTTTCGGCTCCGCCATGCCGTCCGTCATGCTCACCGCCGCCGCGTCCATGGAAAGGGCGACCGCGAGAAGAAGTATGTCGAAAACACCCATAAAAATCCCTCCGTCCGCGCAAACTGATAAGGGAGGAGAAAAAGGGCACGAAAAAACGCCGAAACCCATGCGCCCTTTTGCATAAGTCTCGCCGTTTCATGTCAAACCTGAAGCCATCGCCCCATTATGTAGATTTGACCGCTTCGCGCACCCGCGCGCAGCCGGACTACTCCCTTATTTTTATTATCATAACACATTCCGCTTTACTTGTCAAGAAAATTATGATATACTTTTTCTGTTTTTCGGGGAACGGGCGAACGCCTTTTTGAACGAAAACGCGGGAGAATATCCGGGAGAATATCATGGGTTACGAAGTCTATCTGAAGCGGAACGAAGAAAAGCGGCTCCTTGCGGGGCACCCCTGGGTGTACGCCAACGAAGCGGCGCGCATCGAAGGCAAGGACAAAAACGGATCGCTGGCGACGGTGCGCGCCTTCGACGGCAGGTTCATCGGCAAGGGCTATATAAACCACGCCTCCAAAATTCTCGTCCGCCTCTTCATCCGCGGCGACGAAGAGGACGGGGAAGGGCTCTGGAAAGAGCGCGTCTCGGCGGCGTGGGCGTTCCGGAAAAAACTCGGCTACGAAAACTGCTGCCGGGTGGTGTTCGGGGAAGCGGACGGCCTGCCCGCCCTCATCGTGGACAAGTATGCGGACATATTGGTCGTGCAGTGCCTTTCCCTGGGCGTGCATCAGCGGAAGGACAGGATCGTCAAAATCCTCTCCGAACTCTTCTCCCCGCGCGGAATCTACGAGCGCTCGGACGCCGCCGTCCTCTCCAAGGAGGGGCTGCTGCCCGAAAAGGGAGTGCTGTACGGGGAGGTGCCGGACGAAGTCATCGTCGAAGAAAACGGCTTGAAGATGTCGGTGGACGTCAAAAACGGGCAGAAGACGGGCTATTTTCTCGACCAGAAGGAAAACCGGGCGGCGATCCGCCGCTATGCCGCGGGCGGGAGGGTTCTGGACTGCTTTTCGAACAGCGGCGGATTTGCCCTCAACGCCGCCCTCTCGGCGGAGAGCGTCGTCGCCGCGGACATCTCCCCTCTCGCCCTGAAAAACGTGGAGCGCAACGCCGGACTCAACGGGATAAAAAATATCCGCACCGTCTGCGGGGACGTGTTTTCCCTGCTGCGGGAATACCGCGCGGCGGGGGAGAAATTTTCACTCGTCGTACTCGATCCGCCCGCCTTCTGCAAGAGCGCGGCGGAGGTACAGGACGCCCTCCGCGGGTATAAGGACATCAACATCCAGGCGATGAAACTGATCGAAAAAGGCGGATTTCTCGCCACCTGTTCCTGTTCCCAGCACATGACCCCGACGCTGTTCGAAAGGATGCTCGCCGAAGCGGCGAAGGAGAGCGGCAGGCGGGTAAGATGTCTGGAAACGCGGGGACAGGCGCCCGACCACCCCGTCCTCCTGAACGAAGACGAGACGAGATACCTGAAATTTTATATTTTGCAGGTATTATAAAAAGAAACCGTAAATCATTGTAAAAAAAGCCGTAAATCCGCGATCCGGGAGGACGGCGGCTGTCGGAAAAAGCGCTTTTCTGTCAAAATAAGGTTTAATTGCGGGAATTTTGGAAAAAACACTTTACATCGGCAGGGAAACGTGCTATAATGCCAAAGGGACAGGTGCGAAAGAAGGGAATGCGCCCTGCCGCTCCGGCTTGAGATCCGGCTTAAAATCATGAATACAAGGAGAATGATATGCAGGAAGAAATGCAGGTAGAAGACGAGATCAGTCTGTCCGACATCTTTCATGCGCTGTGGGCAAAGATCTGGATACTCGTCGCGACGCTGCTCATCGGCGTCATCGCGGGGGGCGCGTTCGGATTCCTCCGCTACTATAACGTACACTACTACGGCGCGGACGTGACCTATTTCGTCTGGGGAATCAAGACGGAAACGACGACTTCGGGCGAAACCACGAGCCAGACGACCCAATTTATCAGCGACACCACGATAGAGCGGATCATCAGCATCCTCCCCTCCAACGACTTCCAGAGGGAATTGATGCAGCACCTGCCCGAAGCGGAAAACATCGAGGCGGGCAGCAAGGAAGAACGGGATTTCTTCGAACTCCTCGACGATTCCGTCACTTACAGCTATGTGGAAAACACCAGCCAGATCACGGCGGAAGTCTCCGTCCTCAACGACGAACAGCTCGCCGCCCATCTGATCGAAAGCATCCGGACGGTGCTTCCCGAATATATCACCAACTGGCTTCAGACCGACCCTTCGATCGAAGTGGAATTCCGGCTGCTGTACGACACCAACTGCCGCCTCCTCAATCCCGGACAATGGGTGACGGAAGGCATTAAATACGGCGCCCTCATCGGGCTTGCGGCGCTGGTCATCGCCTGCGTCGTCGTCATCGTCGCCGACAGGACGGATACCCGCCTGCGCGATTATCAGAAGGTATCCCAGAAATTCAGGATACCCGTCCTCGGGGTCATCCCCCGCTTTACCGACCTTCATGAGATCGGCGAACGGAAAAACCAGACGGAGGTGAGAAAATGAGTTTTCTGACCAAATTTTTCTCCGGCATCCGGCAGCGCAAACAGGTACGCCGCTACGAATCGGGGCTGCACGGCGCCCGCAAGGCGTATCTGCTCGATCAGGACACCCCCTTCGCCATCACGGAGGCTTTCCGCAATCTCAAAGCCACCCTTTCCGTATCCGTTCCCCGCAAGGAGAACGGCGAAGGCGTCAGTCTCCTCATGACCTCCACTTTCCCCGAAGAGGGCAAGACGACGGTCACGGTCAATCTCGCGCTCATGTTCGCGATCTCCAACGTCAGGGTGGCGCTCGTGGACGCCGACATCCGCAAGGGACGGATATGCAAATACTTCAAACAGAAAGCGGAACCCGGCCTGAGCGACTACCTCTCCGGCCAGGCGAAATACGAGGACATCATCCGCTCCACCGAGCAGAACAAAAATCTCTTTGTCATCTGCTCCGGCACCCAGTCCCCCCGCCCCTACGAACTTCTCGAAAGCGATGCGATGAAGGAGCTTTCCGACCGTCTGAAAAAGGAATTCGACTATATCATCTACGACACGCCCCCCATCAAACTCGTCTCCGACGCGCTGGCGGTGCTCCCCGTGACGGACGGAACGGTGCTCGTGACGCGGTATATGCAGTCCTATGAAAGCGACATCAAATCCTCTCTGGATTCCATCCGCTTTGCCAAGGGCAACGTGCTGGGCATGATCGTCAACGACTATTACGTCCCGCCCAAAAAGATGAAAAAAAATCAGGGCCATTATTATGCCTATTACGAGTCCGAAGGAGAGAACACTCCCCGGATCACCGACTGACCGACGACCGGAAATTTTTCCCGGCGCACCCGCGACGAGTGCGCCGGATTTTTTATGCCCGATTCTCCCCCGCGGTACGGCACTATGCCCGAGCCGAACCGCTTTTTTCTTTCCCCATGGCTCCGCTTTCCCGCAATATTCTCCGAACCTCCCTTTTCGCCGCTTTATAGTCGGCGATCCCCCGCCGCCCCTCCTCCCTCCGACAGATTCCGACCTTTTTTTCGTTTCACGGGAAACCGCGTTTCGCCCTGCGATCTTTCCGTGCGGCTCTCCGCGCCTTACGGGATTTCTATTGCGCCAAAACGCAAGGGCGACAATGGAATGCGCAGTATATATGCGTTTCACCCGTTCCGTGCGAATCCGTCACCCGTTAAAACGCGTAGCTACAAGTTATGCGCGAAGGCTGCGGAAGTCCGAGGGGAGTTTACTTAATCGTAAATGACCCGAGGAAGCCGCAAAGCCGACAATGCAGAACGACGTAGATACGCGTTTCGCCCCAATAAAACGCAAAAAAGAGAGCTTGGGGGCTCTCTTTTTTCTTTATTCGATGGATATGCGTTTCAGCGCCTTATCCTCTTCTCTGTACTTGGGCACGACCACGGTCAGGATGCCGTTTTCGTATTTCGCCTTGATGGAATCTTCGCTGATGCCGTCGCCGACGTAGAAACTTCTCGACATTCTGCCGTACGTCTTTTCGCGGAACACGTAATTGGCTTCCTTGTCCGTCTCTTCGGCATGCCGGTTGGCTTCGATGGTCAGATAGCCGTCCTGCAAAGAAATCTCGATGTCGCTCTTGTTTACGCCGGGCAGATCGACGCTCAAAGTATATTCCCTGTCGTTTGCCTTAACGTCCGTCTTCATGACGGAACTGTAACTGTTGTCGAACCATCCGCTGAAAGGTCTTAAAAGTGTACTCAAAGAATCGGTATATTTCATAATAATCATCTCCTTATTGAAATGTATGTTTTTCTGGATTCCGCAGGAAGACTTTTCCCGTCCGGCGCCCCTTTTCCGAGGCCGCCTTCCGGTTTTCTTTTCTCTTCCTTCGAACACTTTATTTATAAGCCCGTTTTTCCTCTTTCAAACATCTTTTCGGAAAATTTTTGGATTTTACGAAAAGTTTTTTGAAGAGAGGAGCAGATGACGGCTCTTTCGCCTGCACCAAGCGGAGCGTCCGGAAGCCGAACGGACAATCCCTCAGTCTGCCATACGGCAGCCGGCTCCCTTTGCACAAGGGAGCCA
>DVGN01000105.1 GCA_018712725.1 Candidatus Scatosoma pullicola | reverse complement strand
AAAGAATACATAGCAAACCAATTAAAGCAAGACAAAGAAAGCGATCAATTGAGTATGTTTGACCCGCACGACCCTTTTAAGGGTAGCAAGTAACCAATGCACGGCTGGCAGGCCAATTCCCCGGCGCACTTGTGCGCTGCCCGTAAAGATTAGGGTTATACCCGAAAATGAAATACCACGTGCTTTGCACGTGGATATTTATTTGGGGGCGTTACTCCGCCGTCAAGCCCCTTTGTACAAGGGAGCCATGAAAAAGGGCGAGAGGTGCCAGTTTCCCTTTGCACAAGGGAGCTATGGTTGGTGTGCGGGGCGGCGCATAGCCCCTCTTCATATCTCTCTTATGGTGAGGGGAGGTGTCGCACCCACTAATTATGCCTCCCCTTTTGGAAAGGGGAGGTGTCGAGCGGAGCGAGACGGAGGGGATAGAAAATCGGGATTGCGAAAAATTGCGGATATGATTTTATTCGTCTTTTTTCGGAAAAGTCTTGCCAAAAAGCCCGTTTTGTGATAAAATATAAAAAAATGCGCAAGAAGGAAAAGCAATGGGGATTGAGGAAAGGCTGAAAAAACTGAGAAAGTCGGCGGGGCTGACGCAGACGGAACTCGCCGACAGGATGGGCGTGCATCCGCAGACGATCTCCAAATGGGAACGCGGCATTTCCCAGCCGGATATCTCCCAGCTTGCCGCGTTGGCGTCGGCGCTCGGCGTTTCCATAGAGGAGCTTTTCGGCGGGGAAAAACCCGCGGAGGAAGCCGTTGAGGGGGCGTTCGACGCGGAAAAGACGGGCAGGGCGATCTCCGGGCTGCGCATTGCCCGCGGGGAAAGCCAGGAACAGCTTGCGGAGGCGTTGGGGACGTCCTCCGACGCGGTGTCCCGTTGGGAACGGGGGATCACCAGCCCGGATGCCGGGCGGTTTGCCCTGCTCGCCGAGCATTTCGGGCTGTCCGTGTCCGAATTGTACCGCGGGATCTCTGCGGGATTTTCCGGGGACCCGGAGTCCGCCGACGCCCGCGGCGGGGGAAAAGAGGGGGAGACCGAAGCCGCTCCCTCCGCGGCGGAAGCCCTTTCGCCCGATTTGTCCGATTTGTCCGATTTATCCGATTTGTCCGAAGGGGAAGGAAGCCCCGAAGAGACAGCCGGAAAGCCGGAAGGAAGCCGTGCGCCGGAAGGGGACGGGGCGTTTTCCGCGCCTGGAAAGACCGTGCGGAAAAGGCATTTTGTCCGTTCCCGGCGGATAGTCGCGGGCGTTTTCGGCGCCGCCGTTCTCGCGGTCGCCGTCTTTACGGGGATCGGGCATTTGCGGGGGGATACGGCAAATCCCTTCTCTTCGTCGTCCGATTCCGCTTCGTCGGACATTCCGGGCGGGGGGTCCGATTCGTCGGAAGACTCCGGTTCCGCCTCTTTGACGTTTGCGGTTTGGGCGGGCGACGAGATGTATACGGTGGGGGCAGGGGAGTGGTTTTCGCCCCAGACGCCCGTCCGGGAGGGGTACGATTTTCTCGGCTGGGAGGACGAGAGCGGCGCGCGCGTTCAGTTCCCCGTCCGCATCGACGGGGACGCGGCGTTCTTCCCTCTTTTCGATCCGATCGAATACACGGTGACCTTCGTGGCGGACGGAAAGGTGGTGGGGACGGACACCTATACGGTGGAGGACAAGTCCGTTTCCCCGCCCGAAGTGCCCGAAAAGGAGAATTACACGGGCACGTGGGAGCCGTTTACCCTTTCGGCGGGGAACGTCACGGTGGAGGCGGTCTACACCCCCGTCCGCACGAAGGTGACGGCAAAATGCGAAGGCGGGCAGGGCTCGGTCTCGGGCGCGGGGGAATACCTGCCGGGGGAGAGGGCAACCCTTTCGGCGCGGCCTTATCCCGGCTATGATTTTCTCGGTTGGTACGACGGATCGGCGCTCCTTTCCGAAGAGGGCGAATACATGTTTGAGGTACCCGGGTATGCGGTGACGTACACGGCGAAGTTTGCCGCGCGGGCGGAAATGGCGGATTTTGAATTTACTTCCACGGAAAATTCCTGCACTTTAACGGGGGTGAAAGACGTTTCCGCAGCGGAGATCGTCGTTCCCGGCTGCGTCACGGACATCGCCTCCGGCGCGTTCAGAGACTGCCTGTCCGTCCAAAGGCTCGTCCTGCCCGTCGCCGACCGCAATCTCGGCCTGTACTTCGGCGCGCAGGCGTCGGAGGACGCGGACGTATATGTGCCGCGGACGCTGAAAGAAGTCGCCCTGATCGAAGGGGTCGTGTTGGTCGCCGATTCGGCATTCGAAAACTGCGTCGGCATAGAGCGGATAGAGCTTCCCGACAGCCTGACCGGGATCGGACAGCGGGCGTTTGCGCGGAGCGGGCTGACGGAGATCGAGCTTCCGAACGGGGTGGAGATCGTGGAAGAGGAGACTTTTTGCGGCTGTCTTTCCCTCCGCCGCGCCGTTTTGCCGGAGGGGCTGCGGGCGATCCGCGAAGGCGCCTTTTACGGCTGTTCCGAGCTGGAAGAGATCTCTTTTCCCGGCTCCCTGCAGATCATCGGCGACTACGCCTTTGCGGGGTGCCTCCTGCCCGACATCTTCCTTTCGTCGTCGATACGGGAGATCGGCGAAAGTGCGTTTTTCGTGGCCCTGACCTTCGACGGTCTCAGCTTTTTCCGCGCCTTCAACGACATCTATTATCTGGGAACGCGGGAGGAGTGGTCTGCCGTAACGCTGACGGGGGACGCCGGACTGCTCGGCGGCGCGGTGTTTTTTTACAGCGAAACGCCGCCTTCGGACGGGGGCGATTATTGGCATTATATCGACGGCAAACCGGTGCGATGGCCCAGGCAGGTAAGCGTCGAAACGGACGGCAGGCAGAGCAAAGGGCTGGAGATCGAAGACGGCGTCGTCGTCGGGATCGGCAGCTGCACCGATTCCGTGCTGTACCTGAATATGCCCGTGGCGGCGGGGGCGTTTATCGGCTGCGACACCTTCGACACGGTGGTGTTCGGCGCCGGGGTCACGTCGATCGGCTATCAGGCGTTCGGCGATTCCTACACCGGCTGCGGGCGTCTGAAAACGGCGGTTTTCCTCTCCGAAGTTCCGCCCGGGATAGGCGGGGATACCTTCGGCACGACCTGGGACGACCCGGCTTTTCTCGTCCTCGTCCCCGAGGCGGGGCTGGAAGCCTATCTCGAAACGGGCGACGTGTCCTGGCAGCTGATGCTCGCCTTGCAGGATCGGATTTTCGCCGGGACAGATTTGTAAAAGCCTTTGCCGCGACCTTGCCCCCGTGTAAGGCGTGCGCCGCCGCTCGTCAGACCCAAAGATTTGCCGTCTGTAAATCCGCTTTTGCGTTTTGCCTTCCGGAAAGGGGAATTTTTCGCAAAAACCGGCCGAAAGGGCGGCCGTTCGGGTTTACAAACGCGGGGAATTGTGGTAAACTATAATCGTCCGCGCCGTTCGGGGCGGGCGAAGGAGACTTTTGCAATGAAACTCAGATTTTCCGGAAACGCCTCGGGCAGGTCGCAGCCCGATCCGTACATTTTCAAGGCGGAGGGAAAGTATTACATCTACGCGACGGGCAGGGACGGGGTGCAGATCTACCGCGCCGACTCCCCCTTCGGCGAGTGGGAATATCTCGGCATCGGACTTTCGGAGGAGGGTTGCCATGAATATTGGGCGCCCTGCGTCGTCTCGGAAGGGGGCAGATACTATATGTATTATTCGTCCTTCCCTTCGGACAGCGCGGACGTTCACGAACAGGCGGTCAAGGTCGCCGTGTCCGACCGCCCGGACGGCGGTTTCCGCTTCGTCAAAACCATGCTGCCCCCCTTTTCCATCGATCCGCATGTCGTCAGAAGCGGAGGGGACTGGTATATCTTCTATTCGGTCAACGATTATACCGCCGAGCGGCAGGGGACGTATATCGTCGTGGATAAGATGACGGACATGTTGACGGCGGAAGGACATCCCGTTCCCGTCGTTCGCCCGACCATGGACGAAGAGATCTTTCGGCGCGACCGCTTTGAAAAGGGAAAACACTGGCACACGATCGAAGGGGCGTTTTATCTCCGCGTCGGCGACGACCATTTCTGCATGTATTCGGGCAATTGTTACGAAAACGAATACTATTTCGTCGGCTATGCGCACGCGCGCGGGAAGGAGGACGACCTCCGGAAACTGCATTTCGAAAAATATCCCGACGAACACACCTACGCCCCCTTGCTGATGCGGAACGCGGAGGAGTCGGGCACGGGGCACAACAGCGTGCTGGAAGAGGGCGGAAAGTATTATATCGTCTACCACGGCAGGGACGCGGACGCGCCCGCCGAAGGGGAAACGCGCACCGCCCGCATCCGCGAAATGCGCGTCGAAAACGGAAAACTCCTTTTGGTGTAAAAAAGATTCGGCGCGGAACATTTTTGTACGGAACCGGAACGACGCCGCCCTATTGGGCGGCGTTTTTATAGTTCGTATAACGGACAGACAATCCCTCAGTCGGCCATTCGGCTGACAACTCCCTTTGCACAAGGGAGCCTTTTTATACCTCCCCTTATGGTAAGGGGAGGTGTCGCGCGGAGCAAGACGGAGGGGATAAGAAAGTCCGCTTTCGATAAAATAAATCGAAACGCCGAAATCAATCCGCAAAAAGGGCGTCACTTGTTATGCACTTTTTGCCCTTGTGGAAAACGGAAACAAGGTGAAACGAGCGGCAACGCCGCGAGAGAGGAAAGAAACCGGCAGTCAGCCGCACGGCGTGTCGCCGGTGTCTGTCCTGTATAAATCCTTCCGCAGATTCTCGTTAAATTTTTTTTCGAAAAAATTTAACGAAACGGAGATGTGAGGGGAGGTGTTGAGCGAAGCGAGACGGAGGGGATAAGATGTCCTTTAACGACAAATAAATTCAAAAAAGACAGAGGCAGGGGAGGGACGAGCGCAAAAACGTAAAAAATTACGTGGAACAGGAGAACAATTTTGCCCGGAAAAGGGGAGGAACGGGATAAGGACGCCCGAAAGACAAATCGCGGAAAAAACCGCCGATACGACAAAAACCGTGCGTTTTTCGCACGGTTTTTTCGCGTATATTTTTTGTGCGGGATATTCCGGCGGGATCGCGGGACAATGCGAAAGCCCCCGCAAAGGGCGCGCCCGCGCCTCCCGCGATGTTCCTTTTCCCGAAAGGGAGATCAAAAAATCAAAGATCCGGCTCAACCAGACGGGGGGGGGGTAGCGATTTCTCCGGCATTTCCGCCCCCGTTGCGATAGGCGAGCGGGGAGAGGCGGACGGACTGTTTGAAGCGTTTGGCGAAGAAGGAAGGGGAGGAAAACCCCGTCATCTTGGAGATCTCCGTCACGCTCATGCGGGTTTCCCGAAGCAGGTGCCGAGCCTCTTCGATGCGCTTTTCCATGAGGTAGGCGATGGGGGAGATGCCGTATTCCCGCGAAAAGATGTGGATGAGATGATATTTGTTGGTGAACGTCTTCGCCGCGAGTTCGTCTATGGACAGATCCTCCGCGAAATGCTCGTCGATATACTGTCGCACGAAGGAACATTCCTTGGCGACCAGCCCGCCCTTGCGGGTGACGGCGCGCAGTCCGGCGCGGCGCATGACGCAAAAGAGCAGGATGCAGGCGAGATGCCTTGTGAACGACAGGTAATTGGGGGATTTTTCGGCAAGTTCCCTTTCGACGGCGTAGACGTATTCGTCGAGATGATCCCCCTGCCCTAAGAAAGTGTAAACGGGCGGATCCTCCCGCTCTTCGTCCTTTTCGCCCTTCATGAAAGCGGTGTTCTGAACGCCGACGATGAGGCATTCGAGCGGCTTTTCGGGGGAAGAGAGTTCGGTGTGCAGGGTGTTGGGATTGACGATGACGAGATCCCCCCGCTTTACGGGATAATCCCTGCCCTCCCGCCGGAAAATGCCGGCGCCGTTCGTGATGAACAGCAGCTCCGCATGCGGGTGATAGTGGGGCAGACTGAGCCAGTCCTCTCCGAATTTGGATACGGAGATATATAAAACGCGGGGGTCATCCTCCCGGGCCTGTTTTTCCGTAAATTCGTAGCGCACGTTGCTCATGTCTTTATTATAGCACAACAACCGAAAAAGTCAATACCTTTTTGTAAAATTTTTACAAAAAATACGCAATATGTATATAAAACGGCGCAACATTTCTATTGTTTTCAGACAAAAATTGTTTTATAATCATCATACCGAAGGAAACGGCGGGGTTTTTGCGCCGCCCGACAATAAATTTTTAAGGAGGATCGTATGAAAAAGAAGTTGATTGCACTTTTCAGCGCCGTCACGGTGCTTTCGAGCACGGGGCTGCTCGCCGCGTGCGGCGACGGCTCGGATCATGACCTGACCATCGCCTTCCTCGCCGGAGGACGGGGAGAGACGTATGTGGGGGCGCTCGTCGAAGCGTTCGAACAGACCACCTGGGCGCAGGAATACCTTACGGCAAACGAGAAAGAATCGCTCGACGTCGAGATCATTCCGGGCGGCGGCGGCGTCATCGAAGATTCGGTGCGCAACGCCATCAACTCGGACAACACGCCCGACGTGCTGTTTTTGAACTACAACATGCAGAATTCCACGACGGAGGCGTTCGTGCGCGCCCGCCAGCTCGTCGACCTCACCGACCTTCTCGAAGAGAACGTGTACGGCGAAGAGACGACGCTCGGGGACAAGCTGGTGCCCGGCCTTCTGAGCAACTACACCACCCAGCCCTACGGCGACGGCCACACCTATACGCTGCCCGCCTTCTATTCCCCCACGGGGCTCTGGTACGACGCTTCCCGCTTCTATGACGACGGCAAGGGGGACGAATATACTCCTGCCGGCACGGGCGAAAACGCCGGCAAATACGAACTGCCCAAGACCTGGGCGGAATTCTGGGCGCTCGGCGATTATCTGAACACCCAGAACGGCAACCTTTCGAGCGTGACGGGGAATACGCCCGCGCTGTTCACCTATCCCACGGCGGGCTATTTCGACGGCTTCATCTATTCGGCGGTCGCGGGTATGGCGGGGACGGACAAGTTCATGCAGATGCTCGGCTACGCCGACGGGATCTGGGAGGACGAGGACGTGCAGGACGCGCTGGAGATCGTCGTCCGGTTGAAGGACTATCTCGAACCCAATACGGTCGCGCAGGCGAACACGGACGGCTTCCAGCAGAACCAGCAGGCGGTCATCGGCTCTGCCGACGGCACGACCAAGGGCACCGCGCTCTTCGTGCCCAACGGCGACTGGCTGCCCGGCGAAATGGCGAAATCCACGCCCGAAGGTTATGAATGGGGCTTCATGCCGCTGCCGTCCAAGGACGACAATACGATGAGCTACGTCAACACCTATCTCGAAAACGTCTATCTGCATACGGACGGGAGCAACATCGATCTTGCCAAGCAGTTCCTGCTCTTCTATTACAGTGATCAGGGCGCGGCGATCGTGGCGAGAGAGGCGAGCGCCATCATCCCGACGCAGGACGCTCTCGAAAACGCGAAGGCGAACGGCATTTCCGATTCGACCATCGATCTTTACAACGCCTATGACGGCAACGGCGCCGTCAGCGGCAGCTTCGCCGCGACGAACACCGTCACCGGCGTCATCTGGAACGACGTCCTCTATAACGATCTGAACACCAACGTATTCGGCGCCACCACCGGCTCCACGGCGGAACTTCTCGCCGCCTGGACGGAAAGGCTGGAAAGCGCGAGCGATCAGTACCGCGCGCAGATCATCAAATAATTTTGCGGAGCGAAAGGGCAGGGGGGAGTGCGCTCCCCCCTGTATCCGCTTGAAGGGGCGGAAAATGCCGTCTGCCCTCCCGGCGGGCGGCGGAAGTTTATAGGAGGAATTTGTCTATGGAAGAACAGGCGAAAGTTCTCGATACGGCAATGGGGGAGGGAGAAATGCGGCAAAATCCCTCCGGAAAGATAAAGGACAAGGGAAAACTCGTCTTTACGCTCTGTACGGTGGGGCCTTCCCTCCTGCTGTTTCTCGTGTTTGTCGTCGTGCCCGTGTTTTATATGTTCTATACCTCCCTGCTCAAATGGGACAGCATCGGCGAGCCCGAATTTCAGTGGTTTGAGAATTATCGGGTGCTGTTTTCGAGCGACGGGTTCAAAGTGGCGTTCCGGAACACGCTGTTTTTGATCTTTTTCGTCACGCTTTTTACGATCGGATTCGCGCTGTTTTTCGCGGCGGTGCTGTCCAAGGGCAAGACCAAGGGGAAGACCTTTTTCCGCATCGTGTTCTACATCCCCAACATCCTGTCCATCGTCGTCATTTCCGCGATCTTCACGGCGATTTTGTCCCCGTCTTACGGGGTCGTCAACGCGATCGCCAATCTGTTCCACGCGCAGTACACCGGCTGGCTGGGCAATCAGAAGACCGTCATGTGGTGTATCGTCGCCGCGATGGTGTGGCAGGCGGTGGGCTATTACATGGTCATGTATATCGCGGGCATGGATTCGGTGCCCGATCATCTCTATGAGGCGGCGGATCTCGAAGGCTGCAGCCGTTTCAGGCAGTTTTTCGTCATCACCCTCCCCCTGACGTGGGAGGTCATCCGCACCACCCTCACTTTCTTCATCATCAGTACGATCAACATGAGCTTCCTCTTCGTCGACGCGATGACGCAGGGAGAGCTGAATTCCCACGTCCTGCTCTCGTACATGTACGAATATTTCGGGTCGCAGTACGGCTATGCGATGGCGATCGGCACGGTGGTGTTCGTCTTTGCCTATGCGGTTTCGCTGATCGTGCAGGCGCTCACCCGCCGCGAAGTGGTGGAATACTGACGGAGGTGCCCTATGGAAAAGGTAAAAAATGTAAGTGCAGATAAGGGCAAGGCGGGCAGGACCGTCGCCGCCGTCGTCAAATATGTGCTTCTGATCGGGTTTGCGCTGCTCATCATCCTGCCCCTGCTGTGGGTGGTGATGTCCGCGTTCAAGACGACGGAAGAGATCAACGCCAACGCCTTCGCGCCGCCCAAGAAACTGTATTGGCAGAATTTCGTCAACGCCTGGCAGCGCGCCAACATGGGGGATTATTTCTTCCATTCCATCTTTCTCACGCTGTTCAGTCTCGCGCTGCTCATCGTGCTGGCGGTGCCCTGTTCGTACACGCTGTCCCGGTTCAGGTTCAAGGGCGTGAAAATCATCACCCTCGTCTTTATGGCGGGTCTGTTCATCAATACCAATTACATCGTTCTGCCCCTGTATCTCATGATTTACCGCTTCGGCAGAGCCATCGGCGTGGGAACGGGCCTCACCAACAACTATTTCACGGTGATGATTTTGTACGCGTCCACCAGCCTTTCGTTCAGCATCTACCTCCTGAGCAGCTATTTCCGCGGGCTTTCGCCCTCTTATGAAGAGGCGGCAAAGATCGACGGGTGCGGCTATTTCAAGACTTTCCTCTACGTCTGCGCCCCGCTCGCCATGCCGAGCATTTTAACCGTCATCCTCTTTAACTTCCTGTCGTATTGGAACGAATATATGCTCGCGCAGACATTCCTTTCCGAAGCGAATTCGACGCTGCCCGTGGGGCTTTTGCGCATCATGCGGGAGGCGAGGACGGCAAACGACCTCGGCAGAATGTACGCCGGACTTCTCATCGTCATCATCCCCGTTCTGATCGTCTATTCCTTCGTGCAGGGACAGCTGACGAAGGGGATTACGGTGGGCGGCATCAAAGGGTAAGCGTTTTCGCTCGACAGAGCGAAACGCGTATATACAGCGCAATACATTGTCGGGCTTGCGTTTTTGCTTGGTCACTTACGTCTGAGTAAGCTCCCTGCGCAAAATCCGCGCCCTTCGCGCATAACTTGTATCTCCGCGTTTTAACGGTGACCGTTTCGCTCGACAGAGCGAAACGCGTATATACTGCGCAATACATTGATGCCCTTGCGTTTTGCCCTCTCTCCCTGCCTCCCCTTATGGAAAATGGGGTGTCACGAAGCCCTCTCTCCCTGCCTCCCCTTATGGTAAGGGGAGGTGGCACCGGAGGGGATAAGAAAGTCGGGAAACCGGGACAGACAATCCCTCAGTCAGCTGCGCTGACAGCTCCCTTTGCACAAGGGAGCCATGGTTGTGGGTTAGCTTATGCCGCCGCTCTTTGCACAAGCGAGCCGTGGTGTGGGGCGCCGCTTGCCTGTCCTTTGCGCAAGAGAGCCATGGGGCGTCTGCAAAAGAAAGGCAACAAAACAAAGTGCCGCATTTGTTTTTCAAGGCAAATGCGGCAAAGTTGTCTTTGCCGTCTTTCGGTCGGCGAAGGAGAAAATTTATGAAACTGACATTCCGGCAAGAAATTCCCCGTTGGGACGAAGGTCTGCCGCTGGGGAACGGCGCGCTCGGCGCGCTCGTCTGGGGGCGGGCGGATACATTCCGCATCTCCCTCGGCCGCGGCGATCTTTGGGATTTGCGGCGGGCGGAGAGCCTCTCCTCCCCCTCCTTCAACTATGCGGAGTACGTCCGTCTCGCCAAAGCGGGAGAGGCGGGCAAAGCCGCCTTCGACGAACTGTTCGACGCGCCTTACAATCTGCCCTATCCCACCCGGATCCCCGCGGCGGCGCTTCGGGTGGTCCGCGGCGGTCAAATCCCTGCCCCGTCCGAAACTTCGGAATTTACCCTCGATACCCGCCGGGCGGAAGCGGAAGTGCGGACGCCGACGGGCGCTTTACGCCTGTTTCTGGGCGCGGGGGAAAAGATCGGCAGGATGCGCGCGGAGGGGGATTTCGAGATTTCCCTTCTGCCCCCGCCCTATGCGGGCGCAGACGCCGAATACGGCGAAGTAAACAGGCACCCCTTAACTTCGCTCGGCTATCCGCCCTGCCGCATTTTCGGCGGAGCGTGGGGGCAGGGATTTGAACAGCGCATTTCCGATACGGAGGGATATGCCGCCGCGCTCGCCTTCGCGGAGAGGGAAGGGCGCAGGGAATACGCGTTCGGCGTGCGCCCCTTGAACCCCGGCGAGAGGGGGGAGGACTTGGCCGCCGAACTCGTCGGAGCGCTGGAAACGGAGTACGAAGAGGCGCTCGCTCCCCATCTGCTCTGGTGGGAAAACTATTTTTCGGAAAGCGGCGTCTGCCTGCCCGAAGAGGACGGCGATCTGCTGCGGCAGCACGAACTCAACGAATATTTTCTCGCCTGCTGTTCGCGCAGGGGCTGTCCGCCCATGACGCTGCAAGGGGTATGGCTGGCGGACGACGGCGCTCTGCCCCCCTGGAAGGGGGATTATCATCTCGACCTGAACCTGCAATATTCCTACGCTTCCGCTTTCTTGTTCAACCATCTCGAACAGGGGGAGTGCTACACCGATTTTCTGCTTTCCTTACGGGATGCGGCGCGGGCGCATGCGCGCGGATTTTTCGGGGCGGACGGCTACATCCTGCCCGGCGTGATGGACATCGCGGGCAGGCCCATGACGGGTTGGGGGCAGTACTCTTTAAGCCCCGGCAATCAGCCGTGGAACTGCCTTGGCCTGGACGAGCGGTGGCGGTACACGGGAGAGGAAGGGGCGCTCCGGGACGCCTACGAATACCTTTCGGGCAGCGGCAGGGCGCTTCTTTCCCTGCTCGTGCCGGACAAGGAGGGGAAGCTCGTCTTTCCCGTGTCCACTTCGCCCGAATTTCACGACGACACCGTCCGCGCCTTTTTCCGCACGCAGACCAATTACGACGGAGCGGGGCTTTTGTACCTCTTTTCCCGTCTCGCCGATCTCTCCCGTCTCGCCGCGCCGGAGGAGGAAAAGGAGTGGCGTTCGGTTCTGGACAGGCTCGCCCCCCTGTCTGCGGACGAAACGGGGTTCATGCTCGACAAAGAGGAGCGGTATTCGGAGTCCCACCGCCATTTCTCCCACCTCATGGGGATTTATCCCTATAAAATCGTCCCTTACCGCGGGGAGGGAGCCGCGGCGATCGACGCGAGCATCGCGCGGCTGGAACAATTCGGCACCGGCATGTGGGTGGGGTTCAGTTTCTGCTGGGCGGCGGCGCTGTACGCCCTGGCGAAAAACGGCGAAGGGGCGCGCTACATGCTGAAAATTTTCCGCGACTGCTTCGTCTCCCCCAACGGCTTCCACCTCAACGGCGATTTCAGAAAACGGGGGGTCAGTTCCTTCCATTACCGCCCCTTCACGCTGGAAGCGAATATGCTCTTTTCCGCCGCGCTGGGGGAAATGCTGCTGCAATCGGAGCCGGGCAGGCTGCGCGTGTTCCCCGCCCTTCCCGAAAGCTGGAAGAAAAAGGTCTCCTTTTCCAACCTGCGCGCGGACGGCGGACTTCTCGTCTCCGCCGCCATGGAGGAGGGCAGAATGCAAAAACTCGCCGTTTACAGCTCCCGCCCTTCAAAGATCGAAGCGGAGACGCCGGAGGGGACGCTGCGCGCGACACTTTCGGCGGGGGAAAACCGGTTGATCTGACTCTGCGGCAAAGGGCAAAATTTTTACAAAACAAAGGGACAGGGGAGCGGCGAACGCTCTTTCCCGTCCCTTTTTTGCGCGGAGCGGACGGGCGGGAGGGTCGGTCGGAAGCGGGCAGAAAAGCGGACGGGGAGACGGAAAGACAACGGAGAAGCGTCGGAAAAATCGCTTCGAAAACAAAATTTCCGCGCTTTGCGGCGAGTTCCGTTGACTTTTGCGCGCGCTTCGGGTATAATACAATCGAAAAGTTCGCCGCCGCTAACCGAAAGGCGATCCGTTTCGGAACTTTCGGAGGGCGCGATTTTCGCCGTTTTTGCGGTTTTTGCGTTTTCGGTCGGCGGGCGGATAAAATGCGGAGGAAAGAAAATATGAATCGGGACACTTTGAAAAAGGCGGGGGAACTCGCCGAAGGGTGCGGCAGGGCGATCGGCCTGTTTGCCGCCGGGGAAATCGCGATGGGAGAGGGGGATATTGCCGGCTGCCAGAAAGCGGTGAAAGAGGGGCGGGCGCTGATGAAGACCATGTGCGGGGACATCTTCCCCGAAATCCGGGAAGCGCTCGGCGGCGGGAGCGGGAACCCCCCTTGCGGCATGCCCTCCAATCTCGAACTGATCGCCCGGCTGTCCGACGCCCTTTCCGCGCTCGGCTCCCTCATCGCCGAAGAGGCGGAAAACGGCTCTGCCGCCGCCATCGCCCTGTACCGCAAAAAGACGGTTGCCGCCGTGGACGCCGCGGAGGAGATCTATCGCGCGCTGTACGAAAATTGAAGGGAACGGCTCCGCCGTCCGTCGCCGCAGATTTTGCGGCGGCGTTTTTCTTGGGGCGGACGGTCATAAAACGGCGGGGATTGCGGAAAATAAAAGGGAAGAAAAAACCGCGTCCGGGAGGGCAGAATTGCCGTTGGAAACGGAAAAGGAGGGGGACAGGGTTGAAACGACAGACGTTTTTGGGCGGAGCCGCGGTCATCGCGGCGGGGGGATTTGTCGCAAAACTCATCGGCGCGCTCTACCGCATTCCGCTCACCAATCTCATCGGCGGGCACGGCATGGGGCTGTACCAGATGGTCTACCCCTTCTATTGCCTTCTCCTCACCGTCTCCGCGACCGGCATTCCCTCTTCCGTCGCCAAACTGACGGCGGAAAAGCGGGCGGCGGGGGCGTCCGACCGCGCCCTCCTCAAAAGCGCCTTCAAGCTCTTCCTCGCGATCGGGGCGGCGGGGACGCTCTTCATGGCGCTTTTCGCCCCCCTTCTCTCCGCGTTGCAGGGCAGCCCGGAACTCAAAGGGGGATATTTCGCCCTTGCGCCCGCCGTCTTTTTCGTCTCCGGCATCTCGGTGCTGCGCGGGTGGTTTCAGGGGCGGAACAACATGTTCCCCACCGCCTTTTCCGAGGTCGCCGAACAGGTCGTGAAAGTGGGCTTCGGCCTGCTGTTCGCATACCTGTACCGCGGCGACGTGCAAAAGGCGGTCACTTTCATCCTCCTGTCCGTCTCCCTGTCCGAACTGTTTGCCCTCCTTCTCATGCTCTTCCTCTTCCGCCGCGAAAAAAATCCCTTCGAAGGGCTGAAAGAAGGGGACAGGGCAGGGATGAAGGGCATTCTGCGCCTGAGCATCCCCGCGACGCTCGCTTCGGCGGTGCTGCCCCTGTCCTCCCTCGCCGAAAGCGTCATCGTCGTCCGTCTCCTCAAAGGATACACGTCGGACGCCGTGGGGTTGTACGGGCTGTTTTCGGGCGGGGCGGCGACCCTCGTCAACCTCCCCGTCTCCGTCTGTTACGGGATCGCGGCGGCGAGCGTGCCCGCCGTTTCGGCGGCGGGAGCGGAGGGCGGGGACGCGCGCAAAAAGGTACTGCGCGCCCTTTTCGTGACGCTGGCGGCGAGCATTCCCTGCGCCGTAGGGCTGTACTTTCTGGCAGGCACGGCGGTGGGGTTGGTCTTCCGCGGGCTTTCGGCGGCGGAAGCCGCGACGCTGACGAAACTGACGCGGGTCATGGCGGTGAGCGCGGTGACGCTGTCCTGCACGCAGACCCTCTCCGCCTGCCTCACGGGGCTGGGCAGGCCGGGCAAAGCCGCCCTTTCGATGGGGAGCGCGGCGGCGGCAAAGCTGGCGCTCGACTTTCTGCTCGTCTCCCGCCCGGAAATTTCCGTCTACGGCGCGGCGATCGCGGCGGACGTCTGTTATTTGGTTGCTTTTGCGCTCGATTTGGTGTATAATTTATCCGTCACCAAAAAACGGCAAGGAGAAAAGAAAAGTGATGATCACGGTAGTCGGTTTGGGCGTAAAAAAAGGGGATCTGACCGAGCGGGGCAGACGGGCGATTCTCGAAGCAAAGCGGGTCGTCGTGCGGACGGCGCGGACGGAGTCGTATGAAAGCGTGAAGGCGCTGGGCGTGCCGCACGTCTGCCTGGATGAAATTTACGAAAAGAGCCGCAGCTATCGCACTCTGTACAAAAATCTCGCGGCGGCGGTGGCAGGGTTCGGCGACGGGACGGCGTACTGCGTGGACGGCTCGGCGGGAGAGGACAATTCCGTAAAGGAACTTTCGAAAAAGCGGGGGGTGAAACTCTCCGTAATCGAAGGGGTGTCCAAAGTGAGCGCGGCGGTGGACGCCGCGGGCTTTTCCGGCTGTTCCTATCAGGCGGTGTCCGCCTATGAACTTGCGGAAACGCGGCTCACCGCTCCCCTGGTGGTCTACGACATGCCGGACAGGGAGATCGCGGGGGACGTCAAACTCGCCCTTATGGACCGTTTCGGCGACGAGAAAGAAGTCCTGTACATATGCGGCGGGCGGTCGAAGCGCATCCCCCTCTACGAGCTGGACAGGCAGGAGGAATACGACGGGACTTCCGCGGTCGCGCTGGAAAAGCCGGAACTGCTCGACAAAAAGAGGTTCGACCTTGCCGACCTCGAAGAGATCGTCGTCCGGCTCCGCCGTCCGGACGGCTGCCCGTGGGACAAGGTGCAGACCCCCGAAAGCATCAGGATGAACGCCGTGGAAGAGGCTTACGAACTCGTGGACGCGATCGATTCGGGGGAGGAGGGGAAGATCCTGGAAGAGGCGGGGGACATCCTCTTGCAGGCGGTGTTCCAGGCGGTGATGGCGGAAGAGCGGGGGGCGTTTTCGCTCGCGGACGTGACGACGGCGGAATGCGAAAAGCTGATCTCCCGCCATACGCACATCTTCGGCAGGGACAAGGCGTCGGATGAAGCGGGCGCCCTCTCCGTCTGGGAAAAGAACAAGATGAAGGAAAAGCACCAGGAAACCTTTTCCGACGCCGTGAACGACGTTCCCAAGGTCTTTCCCGCCCTCCTGCAGGCGCAGAAGGTCGCCAAGCGGGTGGAGAAAGGGGGCTGGGGGTTCTCTTCCTACGAAGAGGCGGAGCGCAAGATGGCGGAGGAACTCACCGAATTGAAGGCGGCGCGCGCGTCGGGGGATAAGAAAAAGATCGCCTCCGAACTCGGCGACGTCCTGATGTGCGCCGTCAATTTAGGCAGGGAGGCGGGCGCCGACTGCGAAGAGGCGCTGCTCGACACCGTGAATAAGATCAAGCGCCGGTTTACGGCGTACGAAAAGGCGGTGCTGGCGGACGGCAGGGACGTCAACGCCCTTTCGGAGGAAGAAAAGGAAGGGTATTACCGGGCGGTCAAAGAGGCGGAAGAGAAATGAAGCTGAAACCCATCGTGATCGGCGGCGTAGCGATCAGAAACAACCTCTTTCTGGCGCCGCTGGCGGGGTATACCAATTACCCCTTCCGCCGCATCTGCGAGCGGAGCGGCGCGGGGCTCGCCTTCACGGAAATGGTGAGCGCGAAGGGCCTGAAATACGGCAGCGAAAACACCCGCGCCCTTTTGTATACGACCGAAGAGGAATCCCCCTGCGCCGTGCAGCTGTTCGGCAGCGAGCCGGACGTCATGCGCGCGGCTTGCGAGAGCGCGGAACTTTCCCCCTTTCCCGTCGTGGACATCAACATGGGCTGCCCCGTGCCCAAAATTTACAAGAACGGAGAGGGGAGCGCCCTTCTGGAAAATCCGCCGCTCGCGGAAAAGATCGTGTCCGAGTGCGTCAGAAGCGGCAAGGCGGTGACGGTGAAGATGCGCATCGGCGTGTCGGCGGACAAATTGGTGTCGGCGGAATTCGCCAAACGGATGGAGGGCGCGGGCGCGGCGCTCGTCACCGTCCACGGCAGGACGCGGGACAAATATTATTCGGGCGAAGTGAACGCCGCGGAGATCGCCGCCGTGAAAAGGAGCGTGAAGATCCCCGTCATCGCCAACGGCGGCGTGTTTTCCGTCGCCGACGCGGACAGGCTGCTCGACGAGACGGGCGCGGACGGCGTGATGATCGCGCGGGCGGCGCTTTCCGATCCGCAGATCTTCTGCGATTTTACCGGCGTCCCGCGGGAAGATAAGAAAACGATGATCGTCCGCCAGATAAAAGAGACGGGGCAGGTATTTGACGAGCGCTTCACGACGGTGTTTATGCGCAAGATGGTCGCCTTTTACGTCAAGGGGATGCGGGGGGCGTCCGCGTATAAGGAACGCCTGTTTTCCTGCCCCTCCCCCGAAGCCCTTTTGTCTCTGGTGGAGGAGATTTTCGCCTGAACCGCCGGGTGTTTTGTTATGATTGCACGGGTTTTCTCTTTCTGTTTTTCCGCTATTTTATGTCTTTTCTTATGGCAAGAGCGGCACGAATACCCTGATTATACTCCCTTACGATAGGTGAGTGGCGCCCTCTCCCTGCCTCCCCTTATGGTAAGGGGAGGTGTCACGGAGTGACGGAGGGGATAAGAAAGTCCGCTTTCGATACAGCAAACCGAACCACGAACAGACAATCCCTCAGTCAGCCATTCGGCTGACAGCTCCCTTTGCACAAGGGAGAGCCATGGTTGGGGTGGCAGGCTCCGACAGCTTTTTACACAAGGGAGCCGTGGTTGGGGCGGGTGCGGTGTCGCGCCTTCTCTCATGCCTCTCCTTATGGTAGGTAGTGGCACTCACCCCATGCCTCCCCTTATGGTAGGTAGTGGCGCTCACCCACATGCCTCCCCTTATGGTAAGGGGAGGTGGTGCGAAGCACCGGAGGGGATAAGAAAGTGACGGAAAGCAGGAAAGACGGAATTTGAAAAAACAAAACTTTGTATCGGAATCAGAAAAAGAAGGCGCGCCCCGTCTATGGGGCGCGCCTCCTTTTTTCGGATCGCGGCGCAAGAGGCGTTAAACGCCGCTTGCGCGGTCAGCTCAATCTGTCCATCGGGGTGAAGCAGCGGCGGCACACCCCGCTTTTTTTGCGGGCGCAATCCGCGCACAGCCGTTCCCCGCATTGCGGGCAGCAGTACGCCGTCGCCGCGTTCAGGGGCTTCCCGCATCCCCTGCAAAAATTTCCGTCCATGGCAATCCCTCCCGTAAGCAAGTATGCTCCCTTTTCCCGCGGATTATGCTTTTCCATGCGGGCGCAGTCAGCGCCGTTAGGCGTACCTATTCCCAAACCAAGCAAGCCATAGGCTTGCGCAACATGGGTCAA
>DVGN01000104.1 GCA_018712725.1 Candidatus Scatosoma pullicola | reverse complement strand
ATCGCCGCGGCGTTTAACCAAGCGGGCATCCGGACAAAGACGAGCGACGACATCCAGCGCATCATCTGGGAAAAGCTGTTCGTCAACCTCTCCATCAACGCTTTTACGGCGATCACGGAGACGCCCATCGGGTATCTGGCGCAGAATCCCCACGCGTGGGATTACGCCAAAAAGATCATCGGCGAAGCGGTGAAAGTCGCCTGCGCGGACGGCACCCCCTTCGAAGAGGAGAAGGTGCTGGCGATGGTCGAAAAGGTCTGCAAGGACGACGCCGAAGGGTATTCGTCCATGTATCAGGACAGAAAACGGCATGTGAAAACGGAAATCGACGCCATCAACGGCGCCGTCGTCGAACAGGCAAAGCTGTACAAAATTCCCACTCCCTATAACGAATTGGTCGTCGATCTCGTCCACGCGATCGAAGGCGCTTACGACCTCGCAAAATAGGCTGTAATCTTTACGGCGGGCAGACAAGCCATCACAACAACATGGCTCCCTTGTGCAAAGGGAGCTGGCTGTCGAATGGCAGACTGAGGGATTGTCTGCTTGGTTGCCGATTTGCTTTATCGAATACCGAACTTCTTATTCCCTCCGTCACTTCGTGACACCTCCCCTTACCATAAGGGGAGGCATGAGGGGATGCGTGACACTTCCTTACCATAAGGGAGGCAGGAAGACGGAACGCGATGCCTCTTTTTACCATAACGGGAGGCTTGAGATGGAACGTGACAATCTTTCCATACCATAAGGCGGGGCGCGTTTTGCGTTCGGAAATCACTTCGCCAGATCCCAATCGACGGGCGGGATGCCGTGTTCTTCCAGCCATGCGTTGGCTTTGGAAAAGTGCCGGCAGCCGAAAAATCCGTTATAGGCGGAAAGGGGGGAGGGGTGCGCGCATTCGAGAACGAGATGTTTGCTCCGGTCGATGAGCGGCTTTTTGCTCCGCGCGTTTCCGCCCCAGAGGATGAACACGACGTGTTCCTTTTTGTCGGAGATGAGGCGGATAACGCTGTCCGTGAACCACGCCCAGCCGCACCCCGCGTGGGAGTTCGCCTGATGGGCGCGCACGGTCAAAGAGGTGTTCATGAGCAGAACGCCCTCCTTCGCCCATTTGGTGAGATCGCCCGATTTGGGTATCTCGCACCCGATGTCCTCTTTGAGTTCCTTGAAGATGTTTTCGAGAGAAGGGGGCTTGGGGACGCCCTCCCGCACGGAAAAGCACAATCCGTGCGCCTGTCCTTCGTTGTGATAGGGGTCCTGCCCCAGAAGCACGGCTTTCAGGTCCTTAAACTGCGTATAGCGGAAACAGTTGTACAGGTCGTACATGTCCGGATAGACGGTGTGGTTGTTGTATTCGTCTATCAGAAATCTGCGGATTTTCAGATACCGATCGTCCTTGAACAGCGGCGCCAGCAATTCGCTCCAATCGCCGAGATCGACCATGTCTTTATCCTCCCGCGCCCGCGTTTTGCGGGCGGTTTTTCCTTAAAGCTCTTCGAAGAAGGCGGGCAGCGCGGCTTTCAGGCTTTGCAGCGCCGCGTTTTTGTTTTGCAGGTACTGTTCCGTCGTGCTGCCGCTCCCCGCGACGTCGGAAATCGCCTTGACGGCATAGACGGGCAGCTGCGCCGCGTACGCCGCCTGCACGACCGCCGCGCCCTCCATGTCGCGGATGTCCGCTTTCAGCTCGCCCGTAAGCAGGCGGAAATCTTCGGGGGAGTCGTTAAACCGATCCGCCGTCCCCAATTTCCTCTTTTCGAAGGGGGCTTTGAAAGTGTTCAGTTTCAGATAGTTTTCCTTATATTCGTCGAGCGTGCCCACCTTGGTGCCGTTGAACTGCGAGAGGTCGAAATCGAACTGCACCGCCTTTTCGATCTGATAGACCCCGGCGAGCGCCGTCCTCTTGTTCAGTCCGCCCGCGACGCCGAAATTGAAGAGCTTTTCCGCGTCGAATTTGCTCACGGCGAGCTGTGCGCCCAAAGCGGCGTTCACCTTTCCGACGCCGCAGACAACCACGGTCACGTCCTTGCCGAACGCCCTGCCCACATATACTTCTTTCCCGCTCACGGTGAGGGAGCGGAACACCTCCGTCTGTCCGAGCAGTATTTCCGCTTCGGAATTCATAGCGACAATTGCGCCGATCATAACTTTCTTCATTCTCCTTTTTCGTATGTATGCGGTCGATACAACCGTTACAATAGTGTAACAGATTTTTCGAAAATAAGCAAACGTCTGAATAGGTTTTTTCCGAATTGTAGATAATTACCTCAGAAAGATTATTTTCGGAGGTAAATCATGAATCCATTTGAAGAAAAGCCGCAAAAAGTGGAAAAGAGTTTCACCGGCTGGAAAAACGTATTCGTCCGTCCCTACGACAAGAATACGGTCGATCCCTACACCCGACTTCGGGTCATCCTCATGAACGGCACGGAATTCGAATCGGTGCGCATGGGGCATGCCTTCGCGCGGGAATGCACCAACAACGACGTGCGCCGGGAACTCGCCCTCATCCGCCGCAGCGAGCAGTTGCAGCAAAAGCGGATCGCCTCTTTGAAACCTATGGACGAAAACGTCCTGGAACACACGATCGGCTACGAGCAGCTCGCCGTCGATCTCACCGCCAATCTCGCCCTTTCCGAAAAGAACGATTACGTCCGCCGGCAGCTGAACTTCGCGCTGCTCGAAGATTTCGACCACTTATATCGGTACGCCGATCTCATGGAGTTGGAAAAATCGGGGGATCCCGCGCGGCTCGTGGGGGATTACACCGAGATCATGCCGGGACGTCCTACCGTCGCGGAATACCGCCACCCTTACGACGACGTGAAATTCAACATCAACAACTACCTCAACGAGCCGCTCACCCGCCTGCACATCAACATCATCACCGCCGCCGAACAGCAGACGATGAACTATTATATGAACGTCGGCAACCTGTACACGGGCGAACTGGGCAGGAAGCTGTACAACGAAATCGCCATGATCGAAGAACAGCACGTGACGGGCTACGAATCCTTGAAAGATTCCTCCTGCACCCCCTTTGAAAATCTCGTCATGAACGAATACACCGAATGCTATCTCTATTATTCCTGTTATGAGGACGAGACGGACGCGCGCATCAAAAACATCTGGGAACAGCATTTTACCGAAGAGGTCGCCCATCTGCACAGGGCGGCGGAACTCCTCAAAAAGTACGAAGGGAAGGTTTGGCAGCAGCTGTTCCCCGAAGGCGGGGAATTTCCCGAACTGCTCCGTTTCCGTTCGCAGAAGGACTATGTAAGGGAAGTTTTGAAGAGCGTACGCCTGACGGCGGTGGAAGAGGGCTTCCGCGAACTCGCCGCCCTGCCCGACAACTTCCGCTATTTCAACTACAACAAGGCAATCAACGGCAACATCGCCTCCGTGGGGACTCATTCCGTCATCAACCGCGCCATCTCCGAATTCGGCAAGGACTACCGCATCGAAGACGCGGCGCACCCGATAGCGGCGCTGGCGGGACGCACTAAGGACAACACGGACGTGGGGCGGGTCAAAGACGCCTGAATTTCCCTTGAAAAACGTTTGAATCGCCGTAAAATTCTGCGGGCGGAGCATTTGCTCCGCCCTTTTCCGCGCCCGTTTACAAGCCGTTCGTGTCGTCCGTAAAGGCAATGCTCTTAGCCGTCAGTTCCGCCCAGGCGGGGCGGAAGCCGCAGGCGATCGCGTTGCGCACGGAGGGGAGGTTCGACCAGGCGGCACAGTAAAAGGGCACTTTTCCCCGGTTCAGGATCTCTTTCGTCAGAGCCGCGGTGAGCGCCGAAGCGATTCCCCGTCTCCGGTAATCGGGCAATACGTCCACGCCGATCTGCCACATCTCTTCGCAGTCGGCGGAGGCCCCCGCCAACCCCACGATCTTTCCGCCGTCCGTCGCCGCGGCGGCGATCCTGTCCAGCTCCTTCCGCTTTTCGCAGAGCGCGTTGCTCCATTCGGGCAGGTAGAGGTCTTTCAGCCGATCCCCT
>DVGN01000103.1 GCA_018712725.1 Candidatus Scatosoma pullicola | reverse complement strand
CATGCGGAGCATGACTGAGGGATTGTAAAAGGTTTGTTTCCACTTCACTCCATCAAAAACAAACTTTCTTATCCCCTCCGTCTCGCCCCGCTCGACACCTCCCCTTTGTCAAAAAGGGGAGGCATGGTTGGTGGATGTGACACCTCCCCTTACCATAAGGGGAGATGTGAGGTGAGGGACGAGCAGGTGCGGTCGGTCGTTTGCGTGGCGCAGATGCTTTTCGTGCGGCAAGGCGGCCCAAAAACAAAAAAGAGGGGACGTAAATCGGTCCAAAGGATCGGAAGGAGGGGGAAGAGGAGGGCGGACAAAAAACCAACCCCCGCAGGTTTTCCTGCGGGGGAATATTTTGCATTGGGAGATATTCAGTTGTATGAAGCCGCGCTTCGCCTTTCACCCATATTTATTCCGGATACATCCGGGCTGCGGTGTCCTCTGTTTTCCGCGCTGATTGCCGTTGCCCAAGGGATCAGGCGTTTATAGCTTCCTCGATTTCGTTGTACATCGGAGTGTCACCTCGCTTTGATTTCCGCATAAAGGGTAAGGAATCTTCTGAACATAATCATTTTTTTTCTTTACCTCCTTTATCGAAACCTCTCGGTTCGGTTTTTTTGTGCCGCGTCCCCGCGGCGGCTCCTGCCGGTCGACTCGGCAGCCGAAGTTAGTTGTTCATCGGTCCGGACTCCTTAGATACTCAAAGACTTCGACGACACCAGATCCTCTCCGTCTTTTGTACCTGTATTATAGCATATCTTTTCCGATTTGTCAATACTTTTTTGAGAAATTTTTTCAAGAAATTTTTGTGAAGAACATATGAAAGGATTGAGAAAGGTAAAAACGCCCGTTTTTCGTCCGATTGCGTCATTTTTGCCCCTTTTCTGGTCTTTCCGTTCCGCACGCCATGCCTCCCCTTATGGTAAGGGGAGGTGGTGCGAAGCACCGGAGGGGATAAGAAAGCCGGATTTCGATAAAATAAATAGAAGCGCTGACATGAATCCGCAAAAAGGGCGTCACTTGTTATGTCCTTTTTGCCCTTGTGAAAAACGGAAACAAGGTGAAACGAGCGGCAACGCCGCGAGAGACAAACCGGCAGTCAGCCGCATGGCGTGTCGCAGGTAGGAGTCCTGTGAAATTTTCCGCAGACGCTCGTTAAATTTTTTCTCCGAAAAAATTTAACGAAACGGAGATGTAAGGGGAGGTGGCACAAAGTGCCGGAGGGGATAAGAAAGTCCGCTTTCAATACAGCAAATCGAACCCCGAACAGACAATCCCTCAGTCATGCTCCGCATGACAGCTCCCTTTGCACAAGGGAGCTGTCGGTTAGCTTATGCCATCGCTCCTTGCACAAGGAAGCCATGGTTGGAGAGGGCAAACCTGTGGGTCAGCGGAGGGCGGAAATTTTTACCTCCACCTGCGGAAGTACCCGCCCGAGAATATCGTCGCGGTAGGCGGAATAGTAGTCGTTTTCGAACTTCCGCAGTTTTTCCGTCACTTCGAACAGATCGCAGCCGTCCGCGCGGCTCTTCTCGAATACTTCGAGGATCTGCGCCGAAAGGGCGTTTTCCGCGTCCGTCAGCACCTCTTCGGGCAGGGGATGGGTATCGGAAATTTCGGGCACCGTCTGGGAAAACGCCGTGCTTTCCAGTCCCGCCGACGCCTTCACGCGGATGACGAGACGGGGCACGCCGTTTTTGTCCACGCGGAATTTTGCGCTCGCGCGGCTCTTTTTGATGTTGAGGGTATAAGCCGCGCCGTCGCTCTCCGTCGTGTACGTCGCCAGCCGCAGCCCGCCGTTGGCGATGCAGAAGGCGAAGGTCTCTTCGGGGGTCAGGATTCCCCGTCCCACCCCTTCGGAAAAGAGCAAGGTCTGCGCGGCGCTGAACGTCTGTTCCGTACCGCCGCCCCCGCTTCCGCTTTTGCCGCTGCCCGATCCGCTGCCGCTCTCTTCTCCCGCTGCGGCGGTCGGGGTGAACGCGCCCGCGTTTTGTTCCTGATTTTGCCCTTGATCGCTTCCCTGCCCCTGTTCTTCGCCGCTGGCGTTCCCGCCGTTTCCGCCGGAGGACTCCTGCAGGGATTCCGCTTTGAGGACGGGGAGCCAGCCGCTGCGGGAGGCGGAGAAATACCCGATGGCGAATTCGCGCAAGGTGACGGAGGCGACGGTACCCACCTTGCTCGCGTGTCGGGAAAGCACCTTCTGCGCCGCGACGGAGGAGATGGGGTCGATGGGGGTGGCGGTGTCGAGCAGATCGCCCGCCGACCCTTCGCACGCCGCCACGAGACAGCCGTCCGACATGTATTCGTCCCGCAAAAAGAAATCGAGCGCATCGAACACGTTGCGTCTGACCGCCTCTTCGCCGAGCACGATGAGGTTGCAGAAGACGAGTTTGGGATACCATCCCGTCTTGACGTTGATCTGTTCGAGGGCGTCGCCCACCGTCTCTCCGCGGCTTTCCAGCTGCACCGCCTGCGCCTCCTTTCCCTGCGCGGAGGACTGCGGCACGGCGATCTGGGCGGTGACGACGAATCCCTCTTCGTCCCGGTCTATCCCCACCGCCATGACGAGCGCGGTTTTCTGGATGTCGATGAGTCCGAAGTCGTTGGAGAAGAAAAAGAAGAGGAGCAGGGCTGCGATGAGCAGATACCAACCTACCGAATTGCGGCTGTGCGCCGCCCGACTGCGCTTAGACATTTTCCGCCTCCTTTGCCTTTTTTCCGTCTTTTATACTTGGGTCGGAGGAGGGCGCGGGCGCCTCTTCCGGCCGTCTTTCCGGATGTCTTTCCGGCGGTTTTTCCGACCCGCTTTCTCTTCCGTTTTCCGCCTGTCTTCCCGGTTTTGCCTTCGGCTCGCTGTCCGCTTGCGCCTTTTGCGTCCCGGAGACCGATGTTTCGCGGGGCGCCCCGTCTTTTCTCCCCGCGAGAAGCAGCAGGGCGAGGAGGGGGACGA
>DVGN01000012.1 GCA_018712725.1 Candidatus Scatosoma pullicola | reverse complement strand
GCGAAACCCGGTTGGAAACGGACAGGCGGTATATCCGCGGCAGGCTGAAATATCTCGAACAAAAGCTGAAAGAGACGGAAAAACGGCGCTCCCTGCAAACGGGACGCCGCAAGAAAAACGCCGTTAAGACCATCGCTCTGGTCGGCTATACGAATACGGGAAAATCCACGCTGATGAATCTTCTGACGGGCGCGGACGTCTATGTCAAAAACGAACTGTTTGCCACGCTCGACCCCACGGCGAGAACTTTCCGCATCGACGGCGCGGAATTTCTGCTCGTCGACACGGTCGGATTTTTGCAGGATCTGCCCCACCATCTCGTGGAAGCCTTCAAATCGACGCTGGAAAGCGCCTTAAACTGCGATCTCGCCCTCATCGTGTGCGATGCGACGGGAGAATACGAAATGCAGCTGCAAACCACGCTGCGCACGCTCGAAGACCTGAACTTTTCCGCCCCTTCCCTCATCGTCATGAACAAGAGCGAACACATCGCCGACCAAACCGCATTTCCCTTCGGCAGCGTGGCGATCTCCGCCAAAGAAAACATCGGAATCCAAACGCTCAAACGGGAGATCCTGCGGAAATTTGCCGGCGACTACCTCTTTTGCGAACTCTTCGTCCCCTATGAAAAATTCGGCGAATACGGCAAAATCAAATCCTGCCTGACCGAAAGAAATGTGACGTTCACGGACGCGGGACAGACGGTGGAAGCGGTCATCCCTTCCATGTACGCCGAAAAATTCACGGAATATATCCGCGAGAGACATTCCGTATAGACGAACGCAAACCGCAAAAACGGCGCGGACGCCCGCGCCTTATTTGTTTTTTTCGTATTCGTCCGGATCGGTATAGATCCTGTCGATCTTAATGGACGCCACGTCCTTGATGTCCAGGCATTTCCCGCAGTTGTCGCATACCTTTCCCGGATCGAGATCGCAGGTCTCGCATTCCAGGCATCCGATACAGTCCCTGTCGTACAGAACGCATTTCTGCACGTGATTTTCCTCTTTCATGGTCCGCCTCCCGCTTTTTTCTGACTTACGTACACTATTATAGCAAAAATTTTTAAAAAATCAAGCAAAAAGTATAAACGTTTGTTTGCTTTCCTGAAAAAAATGTGTTATAATAAGTTTGACCGAAGAAATGTTCGGAGGGAAAAACTATGTTCAACGAAGAGAAAATGAACGCGATCATGGACTATATCCGCAAATTTTCCGAAAAAAACGGCTATACGCCGTCCGTCCGCGAAATCGGGCAGCATTGCGGCATCAAATCCACCGCCACCGTCCACAACTATCTCGGAAAACTGCGGGCGCGCGGCTTCCTCAGCAAGGAGGACAATAAAAAACGGGCGGTCAGCATCGGCAGGAGCGCAACCGTCACCATTCCCCTCATCGGTACGGTAACCGCCGGCCAACCCATCTTCGCCTATGAAAACTACGAAGATTATTACGCCTTCCCCGCCGGGGAATTCAGGGGCGAATCCCTTTTCATGCTCCGCGTCAAAGGCACTTCGATGATCGACGCGAACATTTTCGACGGCGATAAAATCATCGTGCGCCGGCAGCAGGACGCGGCGGACGGCGATATCGTCGTCGCCCTGACGGAGGATTCCGCCACCGTCAAACGGATTTTTTACCGGGACGGCAAAGTCGTCCTGCATCCCGAAAATACGACGATGTCCGATATGATCTTCGAGCCGGACGAAATCTCCGTGCTCGGAAAGGTCGTCGGCCTGATCCGCAACTACACGGCCTAAACGCGAAAAATAAATCCGGAAAAACACATCCGGACGGTCCCTTTGGGAAACCGCCCGGATTTTTTATGCCCTTTTTCCTCTGTTCAAAGGTTTTTCAGATACGCCACTTCCTCTTCCGTCAGCGGACGGACCTCTCCGCGGTCGAGCCCCGACACGGTGAGATCGCCCAATCGGATGCGCTTCAAAAATTCCACGTTCTTTCCGATCGCCTCGAACATCCTGCGCACTTGTCTGTTTTTGCCCTCCGTAATCGTGATGTGGACTTTCGTATATAACTTATTCGTCTCGACGATGTGCGCGCGGCATTTCTTCGTCATCACGCCGTCCAACTCCACCCCCGAACGGATGGGATTGAGATCCTTTTCCGTCATCGTCCCTTCCAGCCGCACGAGATAGGTCTTGGGAATTTCGCTCTTCGGATTGGTCAGGCGGTAGGCGAGTTCTCCGTCGTTCGTGAACAGGAGCAGCCCTTCGGTGGCATAATCCAGCCTCCCCACGGGAAACACCCGTCCGGCCCCCTCCGGCAAAAGATCCATCACCGTCTTTCTCCCCCGATCGTCCGAAACGGTGCAGATGATCCCCTTGGGCTTGTTCATGATATAATATTCCGGCTTCTTTTCCGCGCGGACGAGCGGTTTGTCGTCGACGAGAATTTCGTCCTCTTCCCCGACGTCTTCGCCCAGAACGGCAACTCTGCCGTTGATTTTCACCCTTCCCGCCGAAACCATGCCGTCCGCATGCCGACGGCTGGCAATTCCGTTTTCCGCCAAAAACTTATTGATTCTCATTCGTGTATTCTCCTCGGTTTCCGGTCTTTTATAGTTTATATAAATTCCGGGAAAAAATCAACCGATTTAGGAGATATATTTTTACTTCGCCGATAATTTCATCGTTTTTTTCTCTTCCGAACACCTGTCTGGGCGCCGTTTCGATGCGAAGATGCTCCCTTTCCTCCGGATACATGGGATAAAAGAGGGATTCCCCCGTCCGTCCGATCTCGTTTCCGACCGCCAGGGGCGTTTCTCCGTCCAATACGCACACCCGCTCGTAGGCGCCGAACGCGTCGTCCAGAAGCCTTTCCGTCCGCTCGTACATGGCGGGACAGTTCAACACCGTGCAGACGAGCGTCATGCCCCCTCTCTCCGCCGAAGTGACGAGACAACGCCCCGCCTCCTTCGTATAGCCCGTCTTGACGCCTGTCGCGCCCTTATACCGCCTGAGCATCTTGTTCTTGTTTTCCCAGCCGCGCGACGCATAATACCGCGTGCCGACGATCTCGCGAAAAACGATATTATGCATGGCATAGCACGTGATCAGAGTCAGATCGCGCGCCGTGGTATAATGCCCTTCACAGGGCAGCCCGTGCGGATTTTTGAAAAAGCTGTGCAGCGCCCCCGCCTTTTCCGCCGTCTCGTTCATCTTTTGCGCAAATTCTCCGATGCTCCCGCTCACGTGCAGGGCGAGCGCCTCTGCGCAGTCGTTTCCCGACCGCAGCATAAGCCCGTAAAGGAGATCTTTTACGCTGTAAACGGCGCCCTTTTCGAGATAGACGCTGGAACCTTCCACGCCCGCCGCTTGTTCGGGAACGGGAAATTCTTCCTCCAAAGAGGCGTTTTCCAGCACGGTGACCGCCGTAAGAATTTTCGTCGTACTCGCCATGGGCAGAGGGACGTCCCCCTGCCGCTCGTACAAAATCCGCCGCGATTCGGCTTCCATGACGCATTCCGCCGCCCCGGCTGCCGCCCTTTCCGGCGTTTCCGCCCCGGCGCGGAATTTTCCGTCCCAAAGGGCGTATCCCGCGGGACTTGCCAGACATACGCAGTACGCCGCCGTCAAAAATCCCGTCAGAAAGCGGAAATGAAAGGGCTTTCCGGACGTTTTATGATGCTCTTTCATGTCAGTTTTTCGCCGTGACGTTCTGTATGATCTCACTCGCCTTTTCGATCAGGTTGTCAATGGGCTGATCGGTCACGCGGACGAGCCGGCAGGTCTTTCCGTCGTCCACGATAAACCCCATCGGCTTCATGCTGACGACCGAACCGCTGCCCCCCGCAAAGGGCATGGAGTCCGTCTCTTTGACGACTTTTACGTCCCCGTATTCCCCTCCGCCCGAAAGGCTTCCCATGGTCACTTTGGAAAAGGGAATGATCTGAAACCCGCTCGCGGTCACGATGGGCTTGCCGATGACGGTATCGACGTCGGCGAGGTCGTTCAGCGTGACGACGGAGGCGTCGATCAGACGGTCGATGCGCTTGTTTTTTTCTGCCATAATCTCTTAAACCTCTCTTTCAGAAATTGCAAAAAGGCGCGCAGCAGGATGAACAGATTGAAATACAGCACGAGATTTGCGGAAATTTTCAGCTCGTCCCCGTCCGTCAGCCACAGATTGTTGCGGATCTTTCCCCGTCTTCCCCCGACGGAGAAAAAGAGCACCCGCAGGACGTTGTGCGCGGCGGCGACGGGCAGGAGATATTCCGCGCCCGTTTCGGTCGTCAGAACGAAGGAGATCACACGGAACGCCCTGACAAAAGAAAAACGTTTCCGATCCTCATTCATTCCCGAATACGGCTTCAAAATCGCCTTTTCGGGCGAAACGTGCAAAGCGAATCCCCCGCGATACGTCGTGACATATCCTCCCACCAGCTTCCATGCCTTATATGCGTACAGGGCAAACCCGAATTTTCTCCGGTTCATGTCATAATGCACGTCCGTTTCCAATATAATCGGGAAAAACAACAGTGCCGCTATCCCGAGAACAACCGCCGCGGCGTACAAAATAAATCTGCCCATGACTACAATATGGGCAGATTTCGTGAAAGTATGTATTTTTTATCGCGGAAGGCAAAAAACGCCTTTACTGAATCTTGATGATCCCGTCGTGGATGTCTTTGAGAAAATCGGGCAGTTCGAAATCGCCGGAACCTCCGGAGCTGCCCGATTCGCCGGAATCGGACGGCTCCCCGCCCTCCTGATTCTCCTGCAATTCGGGATCCTTGTCGGGGTCGTAGACGTCCTTTTCGTAGAGATAATTGCTCGTCTCGCTCGCGGCGGCGTTCAGAGCCGCGATGCGGCGCATCATCTCGTCATAATCAGGCAGATCGGCAAGCGATCTGAGCTTGAAGCGTTTGAGGAAATTGTCCGTCGTGACATAGAGAATGGGTTTGCCCGGCGTATCTTTCTTTCCGCCCGGCGCGATCATGTCGAGACTGAGCAGCGTGGTGACGGCGTAATCGCTGTTCACCCCGCGCAGCTCTTCGAGTTCCGATCGGGTGATCGGCTGTTTGTAGGCGATGATCGCCGCGCATTCGAGAATGGTCTTGGTGAATTCCTTTTCCCGTATGGTGTTGAGCACGAGTCCGACCTGATCTTTATAATCGGGATTGGTCGCCAGCTGCAGCTTGTGGTTAAAGGTAAGCAGACGGATGCCGCATTCCCCCGTATATTTCTTTTCGAGATGTTTTACGGCGGTATCCAGCTCCGCTTTCGTGATTTCGAGTTTTTCCCTCAGCATATCCATGGGCACGGCATTGCCCGAAGCGAACAAAATCGCCTCAATTATATTCGTCAATTTCTCCAATTTCTTCGTCCTCGTTCCTGTCCGGATTCTTCATAATGGTGATGGGAGCAAACAATCCTTCCTGCTCCACGGTCAAAAACTGGTGTTTGAGCAATTCCAGAAGCGCCTGAAAGGTCGTCACGATCTCGGGTCGGGACGCGTCATCTTCAAACAGCTCTTCGAACTGCACCTGATCGCGCTCCCGAAGGGTCTCGCGTATGTAGGCAATCTTTTCCGCGACCGTATAGCGGTCTCTCGGAATCTCCCGCGGCGCGTTCGTCTCGCCTTTCAGACTTTCGCGTTTGAGCATCAGCTGGGCAAACGCCGTCAGAAGCCCGTCGAGCGTAAAGTCCTTATACTTGACCTGCACGTTTCCGAGCGTCTTGTCCGGCTCCTTGAAATAATAGCCGATGGTCTCCATCTCTTTGAGCTTGTCCGTCTCTTCCCGCAGCTTTTCCTTGAACTCCTTGTATTCTTCGAGCGCCTGCACGAGTTCTTCCTGGGGATCGTCGTAATCGTCGTAATAATCGTCGAATCCGTCGTCGGGCGGCGGAACGAGCCGGCGGGCTTTGGCGGCGATGATGAGCGAAGCGATGCGCAGGTATTCGCTCGCCTTGTCCACGTCGATATAGGACAGCCCTTTCATATAGTCGAGGAACTGTTCGGTCACCTGCGAGACGAAAATGTCCCGCACTTCGATCTGGTTCCTGTCGATGAGATACAAAAGCAGATCGAGCGGCCCTTCGAAATTGTCCAGAACCGTCGTGTAATCGACTTCCGTATCGAAATTCTTTACCGAATCAATCGTAAACTTTTCCACGTAACACCCCTCTTTTTACCGAAATTCAGAAGACGAGCGACCAGAGCGCCCGGATGGGCCAGCCCAATATATTCGTCGCAAAGGTCATCAGATAGCCGAGAATATTGATATATTCCAAAAACCACACATAATCCGCCAGAATGTCCAGCGCGATGAGCCCGAGCAGGATATAATACCCGTAATTGCGCAGGAAGCGATAGACCTTCCCCCGCTTGCGGTTGAGTGCGTCCACGATCCGGAATCCGTCCAGCGGATAGAGCGGAAGGAGGTTGAACACGCAGAAACTCAGCGAACACACATACAGGTAAAGCACGAACGAACCGACCCACAAATGGCCGTAGGTATCCCCCAAAAAATATGTGAACACGAGCATATACAGCGGATAGAAGAGAAACGCCGACAGATAATTGACGATGACGCCCGCCGCGCTCGTCCAGAAACACCCGCTCCGGTACTTTTTGAAATTGCCCGGATTGACGGGCACGGGCTTTGCCCAGCCGAATCCCGCCAGAGCGAAGAGCAGCATGCCGAGCGGGTCGAAATGGCGCATGGGATTGAGCGACATCCTGCCGCTGAATTTCGCGGTCGGATCCCCGCATTTCCAGGCGACGAACGCATGGGCAAATTCGTGCAGCGTCAGTACGATTACCGCCGCGAGAAAGCGGGCGACGAGTTCCAGCAAATAATCCATATGTATATTATAACGCCTTTGTGTGAAAAAAGCAAGTATGTGAACGAATTTTCCGGAGAAATATTCGCGGAATATGCTTATTCTTTTCCGCTTTTTGCGTCCTTTTTGCGAAGATATTCGGGAACGGCGTCGTTTCGCGTCAGATCGGCGTAACTCTGCGGTCTGACAATGTATGCCGCCTTTCCTTCGCGCACCAGCACGCAGGGCGGAATGAGATTGCGGTTATAATTCATCGCCATCGAATAATTGTAAGCGCCCGTCGAAAGCACGGCGAGCAGATCGCCCGGCTTTGCCGCGGGCAGGCGGACGTCGGCGCAGACGAGATCGCCGCTCTCGCAGCACTTTCCCGCGACGGACACCGTCTCCGTCCCCTCTTCGTTCGCCCGAGCCGCGAGAACGGGGGTGTATTTCGCCTGATACAGCGCATAGCGCGGATTGTCGAACATCCCGCCGTCCACGGCGACGTATTTGCGCACGCCGGGAATCTCCTTGACCGCGCCCACCGTGTACAGGGTGATGCCCGCTTCGCCCACGATCGAACGCCCCGGTTCGACGAGGATATACGGGCGTTTCAGCCCCTTTTCCTCCGCCTTCTCCGCGACCGCGCAAAGGAGGGCTTCGAGATATTCGGCATACCCTTCGGGCGGGATCTTGCGGTCTTCGTCCGTATACCAGATGCCGAAGCCGCCGCCGAGATTGAGTTCTTCGGTGACGAACCCCGTCTTTCCCTTCATTTTTGCCGCGAAATCCATGCACTTTTCCGCTGCGAGGACGAAGGACTGCTTTTCAAAGATTTGCGAACCGATATGGCAGTGAAATCCCCGCAGGCGGACGTGCGCCTTAGAAAGGGCGTATTCCGCGGCTTTTTCCGCCGTCCCGTCGGCGACGGAAAATCCGAATTTGCTGTCCGTTTTCGCCGTCTGGATATAGGCGTGCGTATGCGCCTCCACGCCGGGATTGATGCGCAGGAGAATATCCTGCACGACTCCCTTTTCCGAAGCGATGCGCTCGATCTTGTCGATCTCCGTCACGGCGTCCGCGACGATGCACCGGACGCCCGCGGAAATCGCCTCTTCCAACTCGTAATCCAGCTTGTTGTTGCCGTGCATATAGATTTTCGACGCGGGAAATCCCGCTTTCAGCGCCGTATAAAGCTCACCGCCCGACACGACGTCCGCGCCGATCCCCTCTTCGTCGGCGATGCGGTACATCGCTTCGCAGGCAAACGCCTTGGAGGCATATAAAACCAGCCCGTTTCCGCCGTATTCCTTTTCGATGGTATCCCGATAGACGCGCATCATGCGGCGTATATACGCTTCGTCGAATACGTACAGGGGAGTACCGAACTGTTTTGCCAAATCGACGCAGTCCGCGCCGCCGATTTCCAGATGTCCGCTTTCGTTTACTTTAAGAGTTTCTCTTTCGTTCATTCCTTCCGCCTCCCGGTTTTCCGCCGCGGGAAAACCGCTTCTTCCGTTTTCCATTATTGTAGCAAAAAACGCGGAAAAACGCAAGGGCGGAAGAGGTTCTTTCCGCAAAAAAATCCCCTTCCGGAAAAAAATCCGGAAAGGGAAGGGCAAACGCCCGTCATTTACAGTTTCCAGCCCTCTGCCACGCGGCGGAAATAATCGAGAAATCCGGCGGCTTCGACCGATTC
>DVGN01000102.1 GCA_018712725.1 Candidatus Scatosoma pullicola | reverse complement strand
GGGATATCGTCCTCGCCAAAGACAATGCCTTCCACCCATAAATTCTCATAAAATCCGGTCATATATGTTTCGCCGTCAATGTCAATACTTTCCGGATTACTATATTTAGGCAAAAATGAACATGCGGACGTGATTATGGTAATTGACGCAATCATAACGATTGACGCAAAAATGGAAAATGCTTTTACGACAAATTTGTATTTTTTGACTTTACCTTGTTTAATCATGCGCGAATTTTCCTTCAATAATTAACTGTATTATAACATTCAGCATAGAAAAAGTCAAGAAGAGTGAAAATATATGGTTCACTATTTTAGTAAGAAAAGGCGTGGCTTTCACGCCACGCCTGCTCTCTTTTTCAAAGGGCGGCCTTTACCAATATTCCCTATCGGAATTGCGGTAATGCGAATCCCTTTTTGCCTTGCGAATGATTAAAGTTCCGCGAAATATTTGATGGTACGCACCATCTGGCTTGTGTAGGAGTTCTCGTTGTCGTACCAGGCGACAACCTTGACGAGGGTCGTTCCGTCGCCCATGGGCATGCACTTGGTCTGCGTCGCGTCGAACAGCGAGCCGTAGGTGATGCCGATGACATCGGAGGAAACGATCTCCTCTTCGGTGTAGCCGAAGGAAGCGGAAGCCGCCGCCTTCATCGCCGCGTTGACGGTAGCCGCATCCACTTCGCCTTCGCAGATCGCAACGAGCTGCGTCAGGGAGCCGGTGGGAACGGGAACGCGCTGCGCGCAGCCGTCCAGAATGCCGTTGAGTTCGGGGATGACGAGACCGATCGCCTTCGCCGCACCCGTCGAGTTGGGAACGATGTTGACCGCAGCGGCGCGCGCACGGCGCAGGTCGCCCTTTCTGTGCGGTCCGTCGAGAACCATCTGGTCGCCGGTGTAGGCGTGGATGGTGGTCATATAGCCCTTCTTGATCTTCACGAGCTTATTGAGGGTGTTCGCCATGGGCGCAAGGCAGTTGGTCGTGCAGGACGCAGCCGAGATGATCGTGTCGTTCTTGGTCAGGGTCTTTTCGTTGACGCTGTACACGATGGTGGGCAGATCGTTGCCCGCGGGAGCGGAAATGACGACCTTCTTGGCGCCGGCTTTGAGGTGCGCTTCCGACTTCGCCTTGGAAGTATAGAAACCGGTGCATTCGAGGACGACGTCCACTTTGAGTTCGCCCCAAGGGCAGTTGGCGGCGTCTTTCTCGGCATAGATCCTGATTGTCTTGCCGTTGACGGTGATGGTGCCCGCTTCGTCGTCCGCGGAAACGGTGTCCGCAAGCGCGTATCTGCCCTGCGCGGAATCGTACTTGAGAAGGTGCGCCAGCATCTTGGGGCTGGTGAGGTCGTTGATCGCGACGATCTCGTAGCCTTCCGCCTGGAACATCTGCCTGAACGCAAGACGGCCGATACGGCCGAACCCGTTGATCGCAACTCTTACATTTGCCATGATAATATAACCTCCGGATTATATATTTTGAGATTTCTGACTTCTTTTGCGGCGGACAGGGGGAATCCCCTTTTCGTCCGGTACTATTCTACCACACTTTTTTCCGTCCGTCAACGTTTTAACGGGCATGTCCGAAAAATAATTTCCGCCGCCCTCTTCGGGCTTCAAAGCGCGAAAAATGCCCGCCTCTCCCGTCTCCGCTTTATTATATACCCGCCCGAGAGGGATTTCAAACGCCGAAAGAAAATTTCCGCCGGCGGCAAAAAAAGTGCAAAGCGCGCGATAGTCAAAACCCTGCCCCTTTGTTTTTAAAAAACAGCCCGGCGTTTTTCATAAAAAAATTTTCCGCCGCCCGAAGAACAGCCCGCCGCCAGGGGCAGGCATGCCGAAATCAGAAGCGCCGGAAGACACAAAATTTTTTCATCTTTCCTTCCCCGAAAGGTCGGGGGCGCGCAATTTTCAGCGCGCCCCCGCAATGCCGGACAAATGCCCGGCACGATTTGCTTTTACGCTTTGCCCGCGCAGCCGAGCACGTCGGTGATCTTGTGCCTGACCATCTCCTTCATCATCGCCCGCGCGTCGCCGAGATACTGACGGGGGTCGAAATGATCGGGATGTTCGGCGAAGTGCTGGCGCACCGCCGCCGTGAAGGAGACGCGCAGGTCGGAGTCGATGTTGATCTTGCAGACCGCCATCTTCGCCGCCTTTCTCAGTTCGGATTCGGGAATGCCGATGGCGTTGGGCATGCTGCCGCCGTATTTGTTGACGAGCGCCACCTTGTCCTGCGGAACGGAGGACGCGCCGTGCAGCACGATGGGGAATCCGGGCAGCCGCTTGCCCACCTCTTCGAGAATGTCGAGGCGGAGTTTGGGATCCTGACCGGGCTTGAATTTATAAGCGCCGTGGGAGGTGCCGATCGCGATCGCCAGGGAGTCGATGCCCGTGCGGGAGGTGAATTCCTCCACTTCGTCGGGAGAGGTGAACAGCGCGTCGTCCGCTTCGACGTGCACGTCGTCCTCCACGCCCGCCAGCTTGCCGAGTTCCGCTTCGACGACCACGCCGTGGTCGTGCGCGTATTCGACGACCTTCTTCGTGATGGCGATGTTCTCTTCCCAAGGCTTGGAGGACGCGTCGATCATGACGGAAGTGAAGCCGTCGTCGATGGACGCCTTGCAGATGTCGAAATCGGCGCCGTGGTCGAGATGCATGACGATGGGGATGTTCGTCGTCTCCACCGCCGCCTGCACGAGATGGCGGAGGTACACCGGGTTGGCATATTTGCGCGCGCCCGCGGAAACCTGCAGGATGACGGGAGAACGGCATTCGTCCGCCGCCTCCACGATCGCCTGCACCATCTCCATGTCGTTGACGTTGAAGGCGCCGACGGCATAGCCGCCCGCATAGGCTTTTTTGAACATTTCGGTACTTGTTACTAAGGGCATAATCAATCCTCCGATGAGATTCTTTCGCGGACGGGACTTGTCCCGCCCTTGTCTTTCCGCTCTACATTATATACGATTGCGCAAAAAAAAGCAAGGAGAATGGGGGAGAAAAAGCCGCGATTTACGATTTTCCGAAAAATTTCCCCTTTTTCTCTTGCAAAGTGCTTTTCTTTGTGCTATAATATAGATACGGAACGGCAAAAGGGCGCTTTTCGCCCCTCCCCTTGCGGAGTTCTTTGCCCCGCGCACGACTTTATCGGGATCATCCCGCAGAGGGCAACCTCTGCTCATCCCTTCTTTTGTCCCCGTCCGCCTCCCCCGCGGACGGGGACTCTTTTTGTTCCGTCCCGTTTTCCAGCGAAAAAAAATGCGTTCATCGCAACCCTGCCTCCTCCTTTCCCGGTTTTCTTATCCCCTCCGTCTCGCCATGCTCGACACCTCCCCTTTCCAAAAGGGGCGGTTTATAGGGGCGTGACACCTCCCCGTACCATAAGGGGAGACATGGTTGGTGGGTGCGACACCTCCTTACCATAAGGGGAGGCATGAAGGGATGCGCGGCACTACGGGCGGTCGATCCGCTCGACGGGCATCCGTATTTCGATATACCGCTCCTTTTCCCGTCCGGGCGGATTCCAGTGCATGACTATCACTTCGGGGGCATCGGCGAGAAGATACCCCGAATCGGGCAGCCATTCGGTCACGATCCGCCGCCGCAGCCCGACATATTCCGCGATCGGGCGCTTTGCCTTCCCCGTCGCAAAGACCGCATACGTCCGCCGGGGGATGACGAGCGTTTCAAAGCCCATCCCTTCCATAAAATCCACCCCCGTAACGGCGGGATTGTACAGTTCCTGCCGCGACCAGTCGTCCAGATCGTAGGCGATATAAAAATCGTATCCTTCCCCGTCCACCCGATCGACGACGCAATAGTCGATGCCCGGCGTATCGGACGCGCCGCGCAGCAGCCACTGTTTTGCCCGCGTGGTCCGGAAAAAGGCGTCCTCCTGCGCCTCCCGTTCCTCCCCGAACGGCGCTCCCGAAAAACGCTTCCCGTAACCGACGAGGACAAGTTCCGGCTTTTCTTCGATTTTATAATTCATCTCACTGCCTCCCGTAAAATTTACTTGCAGGGTCAGCCGCGAAAACGCCCGCAGGCGGCACCCCTTTTTCACTTCGGAGGGCAGGATGCCGTGAAAGCGGTAAAAGGCGCGGGAAAAACCGTCGGGGGATTCGTAGCCGTACCGCAGGGCGACGTCGATCACCCGCCCGCCGCCGAGCAGCTCCTCCCCCGCCCTGGTAAGCCTGCGACGGCGAACGTACTCTCCGAAGGAAATGCCGCACAATATCCCGAACACCTTCTGAAAATGGTATGCGGACGAATACGCCAGCCGCGCCGCTTCCTCCGCGTCGATCTCCCCGCATAAGTTTTCTTCGGCGTAATCGATCGCCCGCTGCAAACCCGTCATCCAATCCATGCCGTCCTCCCCTGCTGTTTTATTATACCGCTTTTTTCTTGTCCCGTCCCGATTTTTTCTGCGCTCTTTCATCGGACGGCGCGCATGCTCTGTTTTCCCGACTTTGTTGTCCCGGTTTTCTTATCCCCTCCGTCACTTCGTGCCACCTCCCCTTACTCCGTTTCGTCAAATTTTTTCCCTGAAAAAATTTGACGAGATTCTGCGGAAAATTTTACAGGACTCCTACCTTCGGCACGCCATGCGGCTGACTGCCGGTTTGTCTCTCGCGGCTTTGCCGCTCGTTTCACCTTGTTTCCGTTTTTTACAAGGGCAAAAAGTGCATAACAAGTGACGCCCTTTTTGCGGCTTGATGTCGGCGTTTCAATTTGCTCTATCGAAAGCCGAACTTCTTATCCCCTCCGTCACTTCGTGACACCTCCCCTTACCATAAGGGGAGGCAAGGGAGAGAGGTTTTGCACACCTCCCTTACCATAACGTCAAAGAGGGCAAAAACGCAAGCCCGACAATGTATTGCGACGTAGATACGCGTTTCCCCCGTTCCGCGCGAACCCGTCTACCGTTAAAACGCGTAGATACAAGCAAGACGCGAAGGGCGCGGATTTTGC
>DVGN01000011.1 GCA_018712725.1 Candidatus Scatosoma pullicola | reverse complement strand
GAGACATCTGCGGGTACGGCGCATCTCTTTGTTGCGCTGCGGCAACCTCCGGTCATTTACGTTTTTTGTAAACTTCCTCAGGTTTTCCTCGCGCGCCGCGTCTTGCTCGGTTCTAAGGCGAGCTATCGGCTTAGATGTGTGAATGGCAGGCTTTGCCGTGCTTGCATCGCTCGGGAAACTTGCGGAAATTCCGGAACGCCGAAGGGCGAAAAGCGCTCGTCGCTTCCCTGCCCCGTCCGTTTTTCAAAAAATGCGGCGGCGCGCGGGGAGAAAACAACATTTTTACCAAATACGGGAGGAAAAATCATGACCGTCGAAGAACGCAGAAACAATCAGTCGGAAGAGGACTATCTCGAAAGCATCCTCATTTTGAGCGACAGGCTGCCCGTCGTACACCGCATCGAAGTCGCCAGGCGGCTGGGCGTGTCGCAGGCCGCCGTCAATAAGGCGGTCAAGCTGCTCTGCGCCCGCGGCTATGTCTATGAGGACGGCAAGCACCTCTATCTCACCGAAAACGGCAGGGCGTACGCCTCTTCCGTCTACGAAAAGCACTGCATCATCCGCGATTATCTCATCGACCGCGGCGTTTCTCCCGCCGCCGCCGAGTCCGACGCCTGCAAGATGGAACATCTCGTCAGCGAAGAGACCTTTCTCATGATGAAAAACGCGGTCGCCGCCCGCAGGGGCTGAATTTTTTCCGCCCTTGCTTCTTTTGCGGCCGTTTTGCCTTTTTCTGCTTATCTTTCGTTTGGATGTGCCTGTCCGAGCGAAATTTTTTTTGCGAAAATTTTTTAACTTCGGTTAAAATTTTCTTGACAGACCGATGAAAGAATGCTATAATACATACACGAAATTTAACTGCGGTTGCATTATCTGATTTGGAAAGACGTCGTAAAGGGGCGTATTTCTTTTGAGGATGAATTAAACTTCGGTTAAGTAAAGGGAGGTAAAAGGATGCCTTTGAAGATGGCGCCGCGGGGCGTGGAAGTGGAGATCAGGCGGCTTGCCGCGGACGAGAGCGTGAAGAGGCATTTGGAGAATCTCGGCCTTGCGGTGGGGCAGAAAGTGACCCTGTTGAGCGCGCAGGGCGGCGCGGTGATCGTGAAGGTGAAAGAGGGGAGGATGGCGTTGGACGGGGAGATGGCGGCGGGGATATTTATTGCGGTTTGATTTGAGCGAAACGCCGGGCGTTTTTGGTTTAAGTCAAGGGAAACGCGAATCTACTGCGCACTCCATTGTCGCCTTTACGGTTTCCTCGGGTCACTTACGTCTGAGTAAGCTCCCCTCGGACTTCCGCAGGCTTCGCGGATTGCTTGCAGCTACGCGTTTTAACGGTAGACGTTTCGCACGGAACGGGCGAAACGCATATATACGTCGTTCTGCGTTGTCGGGCTTGCGTTTTTGCCTTCTTTCACACTATGTAATGGAGCGGCGCCCTCTCTCCCTTTGCACAAGGGAGTCATTGTTGGGGAGTGCCGTTCCGCCGCCAAGTCTCTTTGCACAAGGAAGCCAGATGTGTAGGGAGGTGCGCCCCCGCCTTCATGCCTCCCCTTATGGTAAGAGGAGGTGTCACGAAAGTGACGGAGGGGATAAGAAAATCGAGAAATAGCGTAGGCAGGGTAGAGACGAAGGCTTTTTTCGGATAAATCGGGAACCGAGCAGACAATTCCCCCCCTTCACTTCCCCCCTTTGCACAAGGGGGTGGTAATAGGGATTTCCTTTGCACAAGGAAGCCAGGGTGTGGTAAGGTTGCTGCGTTCTCCCTTTCGGGGGGACGGGTAAATATATAAGGAGATATTTATGGCAAAAATGTTATCGGATTTTGCGGTGGGCGAAAGCGGAAAGATCCTTTCCGTGTCCGGATCGGGCGCCATTCGCAGGAGGCTGTTCGACATGGGCGTGACGCCGGGGGCGGACGTCCGGCTGCGCAAGAAGGCGCCGCTCGGCGATCCCATCGAGATCACCATCCGCGGTTACGAACTCACCCTCCGGAAGGCGGAAGCGGCGTGCGTGGAACTCGCCGTAAAGGAGGCGTGACATGCTGAGATTTGCGCTTGCGGGCAACCCCAATTCGGGGAAAACCACCCTTTTCAACGCCCTGACGGGCAGCACGGCGCACGTGGGCAACTGGCCGGGCGTCACCGTGGACAAACGGGAGGGTACCTACAAAAAGGGCAAAGAAGAGGCGGACATCGTAGACCTGCCCGGCATCTATTCCCTTTCGCCCTACACCCCCGAAGAGGTCATCGCCCGGAACTTCATTTTAGACGAGCGCCCCGACTGCATCATAAACATCGTGGACGCGACCAATCTCGAAAGAAATCTCTATCTCACCACCCAGCTTCTCGAAGCGGACATCCCGCTCGTCGTCGCCCTGAACATGTCGGACGTACTCGCCAAAAACGGCGACAAGCTGGACGCGGACGAATTGGAAAGGCGCTTGGGGGTACCCGTGGTTGCGATCAGCGCCCTGCGCGACAAAAATACCGACCTTCTGATGGAGCGGGCGACAGGGGCGGCGAAGGGAAAACGGGCGGGCACCACCGTCCTCAAAGACAGCCGTCTGGGAAGCGCGGTTGCGTTTGCCGAATCGGAACTGAACGGAAAGACTTCCGCGCCCCTCTTCCACGCCGTCAAGCTGGTGGAGAAGGACGAATTGGAAGTAAAGGCCCATCCCGCCGAAGCGCAGGCGGTGCGGGAATATCTCGAAAGGGCGGGCAAAGGGGAATTCGGCTGCGATACGGAAGCGGAGATCGCGGACGCGCGCTACCGGTACATATCCGAAAAATTCTCGCCCCTTTTGAAAAAGTCGGAAAAATCGGCGGCGGAAAAGGAGACGAAGTCGGACAGGGCGGATAAGGTCCTCACCAACAAATGGGCGGGCATTCCCGTCTTTCTCCTCATCCTCTTCGCGATTTTCCACCTGACTTTCGCGGAAGACCTACTCTTTCTCGGCGCGATTATCAAGCCCTTCGGGGCGTGGGCGGAGGAATTCGCGGCGAATACCTCCTGGGGCGGCGTGTTCTTCACCTCCGGTCTGAACTCGCCGGGCGTCATTCTCATGAACGCGCTGACCCTGCTCACCGACACCCTGACCGAACTCGCGGGGCAGGGCATGGAAGCGACGAACGCGAGCGGCTGGGCAGTAAGCCTCGTCTGCGACGGCATCTTAGGCGGACTTTTCTCCGTGCTTTCCTTCCTGCCGCAGAT
>DVGN01000010.1 GCA_018712725.1 Candidatus Scatosoma pullicola | reverse complement strand
GGAACTGTCGCTCCCCGTGGAATCGCTCCCGGAATCCGCATTCCCGTCTCCGCACGACGTTCCCACCGCCGCCACCATGCAGCATGCGAACGACAACGCCAGCATCTTCACCATAAACTGCTTCCTGTCTTCCATTTCGATAACCTCCCGATGATGTTTATGCCGTACCCGCTTTTTCGGACGGAATTTCCGCTTGTATCTTCTTGCGGACGCGCCTTCACAAAGCCGGACGCAGACGATCTTTTCCGGACGTCCGCCCTTGCTTCTGCCGGGTGTCCGTCCGATGTCCTTTGCTTATTTCTGCCGCAATCGAAGATGAGTAACTATAAGCTGTAATTATATGTATATAACTTTTATTTAACGTTTTGCCTGCTTTTGACGCTGATATATCAATATAAGTTATTATACAAATTTATTATACAATTTTATTACAGGTTTGTCAAACGTTTTTTACGATTTTCTTATACATTTTTATTGATTTTTTCGATTTATCTTGAGTGGGCGCCCCACCTTAGCTTCCTTGTGTAAAGGCGTTGTCGGCAACACCCCACCCCCATGGCTCCCTTGTGCAAAGAGTGACCGCGCACCCCCAACCATGGCTCCCTTGTGCAAAGGGAGCTGTCATGCGCAAGCATGACTGAGGGATTGTCTTGTCCGATTCCCGACCCAAAAACACTTTTTGACAGGGGCAGGTATTTGACTAATAATTTCCCCAATACAAAAAAGCGCGGAAAATTTCCCGCGCTTTTTGCTTTATGTCTTCTCACCCGAAATAGCGTTCCGGAACGGTAAGCACCACTTTATCGCCCGTCATCCGATAGTTTATGCTAAATCCGGCCCCTCCTTCTATCAAATCCCCTCCCCGATAAATATCAAAACCGAAAGAAATTCTTCCGCTGCTTTCGGAAAATAATTCCTCCGGAATTTGCAACAATTCGATATGCCGGAACAAATTCACCGTTAATCCGTCCAGCCGGATTTTTACATCCATAAAATACGCTTTCGAAAAAAACTCCTCTGCCGGAATTTCTGCGATCGTACAACGCGCTTCGTCATTAAAAAAACTCAGCTCTGCATACCATCGTCCCGATGTCAAACCTGTCCCCCGGCGAAAAAGTTCCATATCCCGCCTGAATCGTTACATTTTCTTTTTCGTATTCCTCTTCCAAAATCCTGTACGCCGCCCCGAACGCGGATACATCCAAATCCCCGTAATCCACCGGTTTGCAGACAAATCCGTACTGATCTCTCGGAATATCGTATGTCTTTTCTCCGCAACCCACAGTCCCGAACACACACGCCGCACCAATTATAAATGCAAAAATTTTCGCCGTTTTCTTCATACTTCTCATACTTCTTTTCCTCCTTACGGATTTTCCTCTCGCTTATACAAACACCGCCCGCTCCCCTTTTACTCGCAAAAATTCCGATTTTTTCAGATCGATAAGAAAAAATCTCCCTTTCCGGTCTCCGACAGATATGATAACCCCGTTCCGGAAACAAAATCTCCGGAACGGGGGTCCTTATACAAAATCAACGGACGACGCCCTTTTTCAAGAGGATATTCGCGTAAACGGCTTCCTCTCCCGTGGCGATGACGGCATACGCCCTGGCTGCCCGTTCGTAAAAAGCAAACCTTTCCAGCATGCCGATCCTCACATGGTCGTCCCGTTTTTGCGCGATCTCCCGATAATCCGCCCAGATCCCGGGCACGGGGTCGCCCTCCGTCGTCTGCATGAGCAGAAAATTTTCAGGCGCATACGTATCGAGCGGAATGAGCGACAGCACCGCGTCGAGCATCTCCTTTCCGCCGATCCCGTCGGCGCGGACCACCCGTTTCCCGTACGTTTCGCAGGGAAAATTTCCGTCCGCGATGACGATTTCGTCTCCATGCCCCATTTCATTCAGAACTTTCAGAAGTTCCGGGCCGATGATCTTCGGAATCCCTTTCAGCATGCTTTTCCTCCTTATTTTCCGCCCGCGCACCCCGCGTCCTGCACATTCCGCGCCGGCAGGCGGCGCGCCTTATTTTTTCAGAAGCCCGTACAGCCGCTCGCACGCCTCTTTCGTGTTTTCGCGGTCGCCGAAGGCGGTTAAGCGGAAGAATCCTTCGCCGTTTTCGCCGAAGCCGCTGCCCGGCGTCCCGACCACCTGAATCTCGTTCAGGAGATAATCGAAAAATTCCCAGCTCTTCATCCCGCCCGGGCATTTCAGCCAGATATACGGCGAATTTTTACCGCCCGTATAAAAAATGCCGCACTTGTCCATGCAATCGGCGATCAGACGGGCGTTTTCGCGGTAATAGGCGAGATTTTCGTTTATCTGCTTCATGCCCTCTTCCGTAAACACCGCCGCCGCGCCCCGCTGGACGATATAGGACACGCCGTTGAATTTGGTGGACTGCCGGCGGAACCACATATCCCGCAGCCGCACGCCGCCGCGCACAAGCGCGGAGGGAACGACGGTATATCCGCACCTGGTGCCCGTGAATCCCGCCGTCTTGGAAAAGGAACACATCTCTATCGCGCACTTTTCCGCGCCGTTTGCCTCATAGATACTGCGCGCGGCGCCGTCCTGCACGAAACACTCGTAGGCGGCGTCGTAGAGGATGACCGCCTCCCGTTCGTTGGCGTAATCCACCCACTTTTGCAGCTGTTCCTTGGTATACGCCGCCCCCGTGGGGTTGTTGGGGGAGCAGATATAGATGATGTCCGCCTTCACGCTCTCGTCGGGCATGGGCAAAAAGCCGTTTTCCTTCGTCGCGGCGGCGTAGACGATCTTCCGCCCCGCCATCAGATTGGTATCCACATAGACGGGATAGACGGGATCGGGCACGAGGACCACGTTGTCCTCCCCGAACAGTTCGGGCAGATTGCCGCAGTCGGATTTGGCGCCGTCCGACACGAAAATATCCGAAACGGGCACGTCGACGCCGCGGTCGGCGTAATATTTCGCGATGCTCTCGCGCAGGAAATCGTACCCCTCATAGGGCGGATAGCCGCGGAAGGTCTCCTTGCGCCCCATCTCCTCCACCGCTTCGTGCATGGCGGAGATCACCGCGGGCGCGAGCGGCAGGGTCACGTCCCCGATGCTGAGTTTGATGACCTTTTTATCGGGATGCGCCGCGGCATACGCGGCGGACTTCTGCGCCACCGTCGCAAACAGATAGCTTTCGGACAGCGCGGAAAAATGCTCGTTGAGTTTCATAAAAATCCTCCGAAAAATCCGGATTGCGCCGGATGCTTTATCGTATTTCCAAGGGGGCAGGGCTGCGTCGAGCGCAAATTTTCCGCCTTCTTCCCCTTCTCGTTTTCCCGCCTCTTTTCCGCCTTATTCCGCCGCGGCGCCCCGCTTTTTCTCCATATAGCGCACCGCGCTCTTGATAAATTCCCGGAAAATGGGCTGTGCGGCATTGGGGCGGGACTTGAATTCGGGGTGGAACTGCACGCCGATATAGAAATCGTCCGCGGGATATTCGATGGCTTCGCAGAGGTGCCCGTCGGGGGACGTCCCCGCGATCATCATGCCGTTTTCCTCAAACTGCTTGCGGTAGTCGTTGTTGAACTCAAACCGATGGCGGTGCCGTTCGGCGACCTCTTCCTGCCCGCCGTACGCCCGCTTCATGATGGGACCGATGACCTTGCAGGGATAGGCGCCGAGCCGCATGGTGCCGCCCAGCTTGACGCCGTATTGATCGGGCATGAGATCGATGACGTGGTGCTTGCTCTCCGGCTCGAATTCGGAAGAGTTGGCGTCCGCGTACCCCAGCACGTTGCGCGCGAACTCGATCGCCGCGATCTGCATGCCGAGACAGATGCCGAAATAAGGCACGTTGTTTTCGCGGGCGTACTGCGCCGCCAGAACCATCCCTTCGATGCCGCGGTTTCCGAACCCGCCGGGAATGATGATCCCGTCCGCGTCCCCCAGCTTCTCGGCGACGTTGTCGCGGGTCAGAGATTCGGTGTCCACCCAGTCGATCTCCACCTTGGCGTCGTTCTCATACCCCCCGTGGGCGAGCGCCTCCGCGACGGAGAGATAGGCGTCGTGCAGCTGCACGTACTTGCCGCAAAGCGCGATCTTCACCGTCTTGCTGCGCGCGTGGATGCGGGCGAGCATCTCCATCCATTCGCTCATGTCGATCTCCTTTGGATCGAGATGGAGGATGCGGCAGACCACCGTCGAAAAGTTGCTCTTTTCCAGCATGAGCGGCGCTTCGTAGAGGACGGGAACGGTGAGATTTTCGATGCAGCACTCCGGCTCGATGTTGCAGAACATCGCGATTTTATCCTTAACATAGCGGGGCATGGGTTTGTCCACGCGCGCCATGACGATATCGGGCGTAATGCCCATCCCCTGCAATTCCTTCACCGAATGCTGGGTGGGCTTGGACTTGAATTCGTCCGACCCCGAGATATAGGGCACCAGGGTGACGTGGATGAAACAGCAGTTCTCCCGCCCGACTTCCCGCGCCACCTGGCGGATGGCTTCGATGAAGGGCTGGCTTTCGATGTCGCCCGTCGTCCCGCCGATCTCGGTGATGACCACGTCGGCGTTGGAGGTCTTGCCCACCTTGTAGATGAAGGTCTTGATCTCGTTGGTGATGTGGGGAATGACCTGCACCGTCTTGCCGAGATACTCGCCGCTGCGCTCCTTGTTGAGGACGTTCCAGTACACCTTGCCCGTGGTGAGGTTGGAATACTTGTTGAGATTTTCGTCGATAAACCGCTCGTAATGCCCGAGGTCGAGGTCGGTTTCCGCCCCGTCCTCCGTCACGAACACCTCTCCGTGCTGAAAGGGACTCATCGTGCCCGGATCGATGTTTATGTAGGGATCGAGTTTCTGCGCCGCCACCTTATAGCCGCGCATTTTCAGAAGCCTGCCCAACGAAGCCGCCGTGATGCCCTTGCCCAGTCCCGAAACGACGCCGCCCGTCACAAAAATGTACTTGGTCATGATTTTATCCGCACTCCCGTATTTTTTCTTCTCATTTCTTCCCGAGTTCTCATCGCTTACGGCTCGACTTCGCCCGAAAATACAAGCGCCGCCTCTCCCGTCATGTAAACCGTCTCCGCCGTGCGGCGGACGACGAGATCTCCCCCCTTCAGATGCACGATAATGTCCGAATCCGGATCGGCAAACCCGTTTTCGACCGCCGCCGCGGCAGCCGCACAGGCGCCCGTCCCGCAGGCGAGCGTCTCGCCGCTCCCGCGTTCCCAGACCCGCATTTTCAGCTCGTTGCGGGCGACGATATGCACGAATTCCGTATTCACCCGATCGGGGAAAATGTCCGCGTTTTCAAACTGCGGGCCGACCTTTTCGAGGTCGATCCCGTCCGGGTCCTCCCCGAACACGACGCAGTGCGGATTCCCCATGGAAACGCAGGTGATCTCAACCCTGCCCCCCGCAATTTCCGTTTCGCGGGCGACGATCTTCCCGCCCGGAAGAGATACGGGGATGTGTTCGGGGCGGAATTCGGGGGCGCCCATATCCACGCGCGCGCTCTTCACCTTTCCCCCTTCGACGTTCAGAAAAAGGGTCCTGACGCCGCTCAGCGTCTCGATTTTCAGCGTCCTCTTGTCCGTCTTGCCGAAATCGTACAGGTATTTTCCCACGCAGCGGATGGCATTTCCGCACATCTTCCCTTCGCTCCCGTCCGCGTTGAACATGCGCATCTTCGCGTCCGCGATTTCGCTCGGACAGATGAGGACGACGCCGTCCCCGCCGATCCCGAAATGCCGATCGGACAGCTTCACCGCCGCGGCGGCGGGATTTTCCAGCGGCTCTTCCAGACAGTCGAAATAGATGTAGTCGTTGCCGATGCCCTGCATCTTATAAAATTTCCGAAGCATCGCCGCCGCCCTTTACCTGTCCATGTCGATGCAGGCGTCCCGCTCCGCGCCGACGGAGACGTAGCGGATATGGCAGCCGCACGCCCTTTCGATATAGGCGATATAATCGAGCGCCTCCCGCGGCAGATCCTCCTTCTTCCGGCAGCCGGAGATATCCGTGTGCCAGCCCTTCACCTTCTCGAACACCGGCTTGCACTTGTCCAGCGCGTCGGTGAAGGGAAATTCGGTAATCTTCTTCCCGTCCAGCTCGTAGGCGGTGCAGATCTCCAACTCCTCATAATCGGACAGCACGTCGAGCTTGGTGAGCGCGATCTCCTTCGCCCCCTGGCAGCGGATGCCGTAGCGGGAAGCCACGACGTCGAAGGGACCCACTCTGCGGGGTCTGCCCGTCGCCGCGCCGTATTCGCCGCCCAGCTTGCGCAGGCGCTCCGCCTTCTCCCCGAAATACTCGGCGGTGAAAGGCCCTTCGCCGACGCAGGTGGAATACGCCTTCATGATGCCGACGGAATTGTCCAGCTGCAGATTGGGCACGCCCGCGCCGACGGGCGCATACGCCGCGATCGTCGAAGAGGATGAGGTGTAGGGATAGATGCCGAAATCGATGTCGCGCAAAGCCCCCAGCTGCGCTTCGAACATGATGTTCTTGCCGGCGGCGTGCGCCTCGTTGAGATAGACGCCGACGTCGCAGATATAGGGCAAAAGGCGGGTGCCGTATTCTTCGAAATAGGCGATCATGTCCTCCGCCTTCACGGGCTGCGCCTTATACCCTCCCGCGATCGTGAGATTTTTCCATTCCACGATGTCCGCGACGCGGGCGTACAGCCGTTCCTTGTGCAGAAGTTCCCCCATGCGGAAGGCCTTTTTGAAATATTTGTCCGCATACACGGGCGCGATGCCCCGGCGGGTGGAACCGAATTTCTTCCCCGCGAGCCGATCCTCTTCGAGGCAGTCCTGCTGTACGTGGTAGGGCATGGTGATGACGGCGCGGTCGCTGATTTTCAGATTGTCGGGAGTGATGACGATCCCCGCCGCGCGCAGTTTGTCCATCTCGTTGCACAGGTGCCGGATGTCGATGACCATGCCGTTGCCCATGACGTTGACGACGTTCTCGCGCAGGATGCCGGAGGGCAGGAGATTGAGGACGAATTCGCCGCGGTCGTTTATGACCGTATGCCCCGCGTTGTTGCCGCCCTGATAACGGCAGACGATGTCGAATTTTTCGGAGAGCAGATCGACCATCCGGCCCTTGCCCTCATCGCCCCAGTTGATGCCGCAGATAGATGTAAGCATAAATTTCTCCTTTCGTTGTAGCGATTCGGGTACGCTGAAAAACACACAAAAAGCCGAGCATCCCCCTCTTCCTTCCGGGAAATGCCCCTCCTGTCGTTTTTTCGTACATCTTATTATACTTCATTTGTCCCCGCTTGTCAAGTCCTCCGCACGCCCGCCGCGCGTTTTGAAAAAGAATTTTCCTCCCCTTCCCGGGCGCCCGCCCGCCGCCGCGGCAATTTTTCTCCTTTTTTTCACCCGACGGGCAAAATTGTCCCCTTTCTGCCCTTGACAAAACCGCAAAAATGCGGTATGATATTGGGAAGAAAAAAACGGGCGGTCAAACGGCCGCAAAGGAGGAAAACTTTATGTATTGCAGACAGTGCGGCGAAAAGCTCACCCTTCGCTTCTGCGAAAACGAAGGACTGGTGCCCTATTGCGACAAATGCGAAGCGTATATGTTTCCTCAATTCAATGTGGCGGTGTCGATGGTAGTCACCAACCGCGCCCAGGACAAGATTCTGCTTGCCAAGCACGTTGAAGACGAGGATTTCATACTCTTCGCGGGATACATCAAAAAGGGGGAGAACGCGGAAAAGACCATCCCCCGCGAGATCAAGGAGGAGCTGGGCCTTTCCGTCGTCAAGGCGAAATACATGTCCTCCCGCTACCACGCGCAGCGGGACGTGCTGATGCTCAACTTCATCGTGGTGGTCGAGGACGAACCCATCCGCATCAAGGAGGACGAGATCGCGGAAGCGCGCTGGTGTACGCCGGAGGAAGCGCTCGCGCTCATCCGCAAGGGCACGACGGCGGAATTTTTCCTCATCAACGCCGTCAAGGAATTGAAGCGCAAAATTTGAGGCGCGGAATTTCTTTCGGAAAATCCGGACACAAAATCGCGGCAAAATCAGAAAAAGCGGAGCCTTCCCGGCTCCGCTTTTGTCGTGCAAAGAAATTTTTCTGCTTTACCACGCGACGGGCTCTCCGTTTTCGTCGTAATGCCAATATCTCTCCTCTCCCGTCGGCTGCGTTTCGCTGTAATAAAACAGCGCCCGTTCCAATTCCATGTTGTAATCGCCGACGATAACGTATTTCCAATCCATTTCCGTTCCGCCGTAATAAGCTCTTATCAATTTGTTGCATTGAAAAAATATCCCCTCGCCGATACTTTTCACGCTGTCCGGAATTTCAATATCGCGCAATGAGCTGCATTCTTCAAATGCGGCCCGCCCGATACTGATCAAACTGTCCGGAAGTTTCACTCTCCACAGATCGTAGCATCTCATAAAAGCATATTCGCCGATGCTCGTCACTCCGTCGGGAATTTCGATCTCCGACAACCAGCTGCATTGTGTAAACACCTCGTCCCCGATGCAAGTCAAACTATCCGGAAGTTGTATGCTCATCAGCCTTTCACATCCGAAAAACGCCGCTTTCCCGATGCTCGTCACTCCGTCCGGAAGTCGGACATCCACCAATTCATCGCAATAATAAAACATCTGCGCCCCGATACTCGTCACTCCGTCCGGTATCCTTATCTCCGTCAGGCTGCCGCAACCGGAAAACGCCGCATCTCCGATGCTCATTACCCCGTCCGGTATCTTTATCTCCGTCAATCTGCCGCAGCCGGCGAACGCCCATTTACCGATACTCGTCACGGAATCCGGAATTTGAATACTTGTCATAGGACAAACTTCAAATGCACCTTTGTTTAACCCTGTTAGAACACCATATAAGATTGCCGCCTAAGTAAATGGTGAATTAACCCTTATTTTTTAATGCCTTTCGTGGTGTCGTTGTACCACAGAATTAAGCGGCAAGTCAACGGAAAAATTTATTGCATAAGCCATAAAAAGAAAGAACAGTCATACTCGATCAAGAGTGTGACTGTTTCTTTTATTATTCCGTGATTGCAGTCAAGCGCGACAAACCGACGCAATAATTTTTTCTTTGTCGTTGACTTCCGAGAGGCTACACTTGCAGGCTGACCGATTCGTGCTTCATTCAGTGGTCCTTAGCCACTGCCGAAAGGCAAAAATAAAAAATAAGGAGTTGTGAAGCAAATGAAAAAGGTTATCTACTCGATCACCAAGTTAGGAAAGGTCGAAAACACAAAGATTACAGGTATCGGATACATCACCGATGAAGACCTGTAACGGCAAATGTCAGCAAAACCGGCAAGCCGTATATCAGAATTTTTCCTTGCGTGAAAAATTGCCATCCTGTAATGAACAGCACAGACGAATTCAAAGGCGCGTACTACGAAATCGTCGAATACAACGAGCGGGATATAGAAGTCAACTACTATATCTGGTTCAAACTTGCGAAATAACAAAGGAGATAAAGACCATGAAGAAACAATACCAACTGAGCGAATTCCAATTCTATGACGGAGAAGAGTTCATCACCTTCAACCTCATAGACATCAACACGGAAAAGAAAGAGATCACGGTCGCCGTGACAGACCGCGGACGCATCAGCGTTCACACATTCGACCTGCTGGAAGATTGCGGCAGACTCTACTTCGAATACGGCGTAGGCTTCAAT
>DVGN01000101.1 GCA_018712725.1 Candidatus Scatosoma pullicola | reverse complement strand
CGGGGCGAATCGCCCGCCGCTTACGAGAAAAAATCGAGATTTTTGGGAGAGATTTCGCAAAGTCCGTTTTCGATGCCGTGCACCGTCTCCACGACCTTGTCGCAAAGGGGGGTATCCACCGAACACTTGTCCCCGAGACGGCTCACCGCGCCGTCTATGTAATCGATTTCGCAGCGCTTCCCCTTTTCGAGATCGCGGAGCATGCCGGAGACGAGAAGTTTATGCCTGCGCATCGCGATCGGGAGAAGAAAGAGCGCCTTCTGCGTCCCGAAAAAGCCGGGCGCGCCGAGCAGCTTTTCCATGTCGTGCCCCTGTATCTTTTCCAATTTCACGCCGAGTTCGGAGGCGACCGCAAAGCACTCCCGCAGGATGCCGAGCGCGAAGGCGCGGCTCTTCCTGCCCTTCGCGATCTCCCCGAAAGTGAGCCCTGTGACGACCGAAAGCCCCGAAAAAGCGGCGTTTATCGCAAGTTTGCTCCACCGCGCGCCCGCGAGATTTTCGGTGACGGTGACGAAGGCGGGATTGCCCGTCACCTCCCCCACGGCGGAGAGGATTTCCCGGATCTCTTTGAGCTTCCCGCAGCGCCCCGACCAGCTGCCGATCTCCATCGTCATGGCGGAGGGGTCGGAGGTCAGTTCCGCCGTCCCGTCGCCGACGAGATTGGCGCCCCAGGCGCAGACCGCGCCGTATACCCGATCTTTTCCCACGATTTCGGCGAGCAGTTCTTCGGGAAGGCCGTTCTGCGCGGAGACGAGCGCACCGTCCGCTTTGAGAAAATTTTTCAGAAATCCCGCCGTCCGCGCGTTGTCCTTCTGTTTGGTCATGAGAAAAATGACGTCGTACTGTTCCGTCATCTCTTCGGGCAGCAGGGCGTTGACCTGTTTGGTATAGGTATCCCCCGTCGCCGCGCACAGGATGCGCGCCCCTTTTTCCTCCATTGCCCGAATGTGTTCGCGGTTGCGGCTGATGAGGTCGACTTCGGCGTCCAGCCCGCAGTCGGACAGAAATCCGCCCAGAACGGTACCCATGGCGCCCGCGCCGTATACGGCGATTTTCATCTGTTCTTTCATTTTTCCATTCTCTCCGTAAGGATACGCACCGTTTCCGCGACGTCCTTTCCCTCCGCGTCCACGGCGATGTCCGCATATTTTTCGTAGAGCGGCGTCCGCTCTTCGTACAGATCTTTCAGGGTGTACCCCTCTTTCATCGCGACCCCCCGCCCTTTCGGGTCGGACAGCCGCCTTTCGATTTCCGTGCACGGCAGGCGCAGGTAGACGATCCTCCCGATCTCTTGCAGATGCGCCATCGCGCGCTTGCCGTAAACGACGCTTCCGCCCGGCGCGATCACGCAGTTTTCGGCAGAGAGGCGGGCATTGACCTCTTCTTCGAGCGCGAGAAAACCCTCCGTCCCCCGCTCCTCTATGATCTGTTCCAGGGACTTGCCCTCCCGCGCGCGGATGAGGTCGTCGCAGTCGACAAACGGCGCCCCGAGCGCTTCCGCCAGCGCCCGGCCCACCGTCGTCTTGCCCGAGCCGGGCATGCCGATGAGAACGATGTTGCTTTTCCGACCTTTCATTTTCCGAATACCCTGCCGATGCCCTCTACCATGTCCGCGTCTGCGGGCGCCCATTCGGCGGCGTTCAGTCCGGACGGGGACATCCAGCAAAAACTTTCGTGTTCTTTCAGGACGAAAGGAGAGAGGCGCTCGCATTCGTAGACGGACAGCGTGATGATGAAATCGGGATATTCGAAAGTGGTCTTTGCGAACAGCGCACCGACCTTCACGTCGAGATCGAGTTCCTCTTTGAGTTCCCGCTTGACCGCCTCTTCCTCCGTCTCCCCCTCTTCGATTTTTCCGCCCGGAAATTCGTATTTGTGGGCGAGATAGGGATAGGGGCTTTCCCCCCGCTTTGCCGCAAACAGCCTGCCCCCTTCGAAGAGCAGCGCCGCGGCGACCCGGATATGTTTTTTCATTTGATTTTCTCCAAGCCGAGATAGGCGCAAAGCAAGGAGATCGTCGCATACATGCCTTTGAGATGGGTTCTCTCCATGCCGTGAGAGGCGTGCACGCCCGGGCCGATCAGCCCGCCCTTGGCGTCCGCGCCCGCGCCCCACGCCGCGCCCACGTCCGAGCCGTAAAAGGGATAGACGTCCGCCGCATAGTCGATTTTGTTTTCTTTGGCGAGCGAGATCAGCCGCCCGACCATCTCGTAATCGTAAGGTCCATGGCTGTCCTTGACGCAGACGGACACCTGCGTCTCCTTGCAGGCGAGATCGGCGCCAACGCAGCCCATGTCCACCGCGAGCAGCTCGTCCGCGTCCCCCGCGACCGTCGCCGCGCCGTGCCCCACCTCTTCGTAATTGGTGAAGCAGAAATCGGTGTCGTATTCGGGGCGCAGCCCCTCCGCGCGCATGATCTGAAGTGCCGTCAGAAGGCAGACGCTGCCCGCCTTGTCGTCGAGAAAGCGGGATTTGATAAACCCGCTCTCCGTCACGGTCGTCTTGGGATCGAGCGCGATCGGCGAGCCCGTGCGGATGCCGAGCGCCGCGACGTCCGCGGCGGAAGAGACCTCTTCGTCCAGGCGGACGAACATCGTGTTTTCATTGCGTTCGAGCGTCCCCGAATCCTTGTAGACGTGGCAGGAACAGGAATCGGACAGAAAGGTGCCGGTATAGACCTTACCGCCGTCGGCGTAAATGCGGCAGTATTCCCCGTCGAAGGTGGGCAGAATGGGGCCGCCCAAACGGGTGAAGCGGATTTTTCCGTCCGCGGCGACCGAGCGCACCATGGCGCCCAGCGTGTCCGTATGCGCGGACACCGCCCGCTTCAATCCCCTTTTCGCGCCCGGAACAAAGACTTTGACCAGCCGCTTGTTGGTCGTTTCGCCTTGATAGCCCATGTCCGAAAGCAGGGAGAGAAGTTTTTGGGAAATCGCGGCGGAAAAGCCCGTGGGGCTGTCCACCGACATGATCTCTTTGAGGGAACGGAGGATAAAATCCCGATAGTTTTCTGTCTTTATCATTTCTCGCCTCCGCGCGGGGCAAACAAAAAGACGCCCGCCCGCGCAATCCATATCATTATAGCACGAACGCGCGCCGTTTGCAAACGATTACGGGGACAAACGGAGCAATTCTCCGCCCGTCCCCGCATTTATTTTTTCTTCAATGCGGACCGCCCCGTCTTTTTCAGATCGGCGGAGACGACCGACAGTTTCGTGTGTTGCAGATAGAGAAAGGTGCATTTCATGCCGTATTCCGTCCCGTCAAATTCCCCCTCCGCCGCTTTCATCTTCACGCGGATTTTCCCGTCCCCGCTCTCGGCGATCGGATGATAAATCGTCTCGGGCGGATCCCCTTCGGAAGTCTCTTTGAAGCCGACGATTTTGCCGTAAAGAACCTTTTCCCCGCCTTTGAGGACGCGGGGAAGATCGGCAAAACAGGGAATGAGTTTTACGAAAGACAAAACGACGTTGTACGCGAGAACGGAGGAATACAGGATCGGCTCTCCCGCGCCCCTTCGCCGGCGGCGTACCTGCGCCATGCCGGAAGGACGAGCGCGAGCGACAACCCGATCAAAACAGCGGACATAAACAGCCAAAACAAAAAATAGGCGTAAAATTTTCGGACGAGTTCCCGCCGCATATCTCCTCTTCCTCCCCGCGTTCCCCGTTCCGTCCTTTCGAGTGCCGGTTTATACTTTATACGCATTTTTATACGCATTTTGCAGCGCGGAACAGCCGTTTCAGAGCCGATCCGCCAGTTTCACATCGGGATTCTTCTTCGCTTCCTCCGTCAGGCCCTGCGTAAATCCCGCCGTACTGAACAGAATATACTGCACATTTTCCGTCTGCGTAAGTTTTCGCAAGGCTTCGGATTTCTCCTGCAATGCGTGCAGAACCGACAATCCCTTGGGTGCAGTCGTGTACTTGCATTCGCCGAGTACGAGATTCCCGCCCGCCGTATCGATGGCGACGATGTCGGTCTCTCCCGTTTTTGCCCCCCAATATCTGCCCACCTTATCAAAATGAAAGTCCCACGCGCCGGCAGCGGATAGCTCCCACATTTTTTCCCGGCAAACGCCCTCATAGACAAAAGAGACATAGTTCTGCACAAAGCCCTTTTTGATCTGCGACAGGACGAAAGCGGTTTCCCTTTTTTCGAGGTAGGCGCGATAAGGGTAGACAAACTTGAACCAAAAGGCGATAAAGTTATCCGAGATCCGATAAAGTCCGCTCTTGCTCTTTTCGGGCGCAGCTTCCGTCACGGGAACTTCGCGCTCCACCAAATCCAGATCCGCCAGCACTTTCAGATACTTTGTAAGTCCCGTTTGTTTTAAGCCAAGATTTGTCGCTATGTCCGAAAGTTTGCGGTTGCCCATCGCAATCGCCTTGATGAGCGAAAAATAGCTGCCGATTTCGCTGACCTCTTTCTGCAAGAGAAAATACGGCTCTTCATAGAGAAAACTCTGCGAATTGAGTACATTCTGCCCGATGGCTTCGTAAATGTCCGTATAGCCGCAAAAAGTTTCTATATATTTCGGAACGCCGCCCGTCACGGCATAAAACGGCAAAAGCTCGTCATTGGTCCGTCCTTCGAAAAATTCGCGGTAATGGCTGAACGGGATCTGTTTGAGCCGGATCTGTCCCGTGCGCCTGCCATAGAGCGGCGAACTGTAATCGAGCGTCTGCGACTTCATCAAAGACACCAGAGATCCGCATAAAATCAGCATAACGCCGGCATCTTTGAGCAGGGTATCCCAAACCTTTTGCAGGACGGACGGAAATGCCGGATTCGATTGGCCGATATATTGGAACTCGTCCAAAACGATGATTTTTTTCGTTTTCGTCTTATATCCGATCAGCGTTTTGAAAACCGTAAGCCAGTCCACGGCGGCAGAATTCAGAAGCGCATTGCCCGTAAACTCCGCGACCTGCGCTTTGAAGTAATTGAGATTTTGCTTTTCCGACTCTTCCGTCGCGAGAAAATAGAGGGAATCCGGATGCCCTTTCAAAAATTCTGCAATGAGCGCGGTTTTGCCTACCCTGCGCCTTCCGTACACGATGACGAGCGAAGACTGATCGGCGGCATATTGCTTTTCCAGAGCCTCCAACTCTTTTGCGCGGTTGACGAATTTCCTCATTTCGCACCTCCGAATGCTCCCCACCGGATATTATACTCAAAATTATAATAATTTCAAATATAACTCATTCCGAAACGAAAAAAACCACAAGATATTGTGGTTTTTCTTTTGGAGCTGCTAACCGGATTTGAACCGGTGACCTCGTCCTTACCAAGGACGTGCTCTACCTGCTGAGCCATAGCAGCATGAAACTGACGCCCCGCGCACCCGGCTTTCCGCTTCCCTGCCGCCCGCGCGTGTTACTGCCATATTATAGTTAAAATCTCGTGTATTGTCAAGCCGAAAAGGGGCGATTCGCAAAAATTTTTACAAAAATTTTCCGCCCGCGACTTCTTTGCGCCTTCTCCGCCTCCGTTCGGCGTCACTTCGACTTTGTTTCGCCCGGCTTTCCCCTTCCGGGAGCGCCCGAAAGCGCCCCCGGAAGGATAACAGCAAACTTATTTCGCGTATTCCACGCCGCGGAATTCGCGGATGACGTTGACCTTGATCTGACCGGGATATTCGAGTTCCGTCTCGATCTTCTTGGCGATGTCCTTGGCGAGAAAGAGCGCCTGCGCGTCGTCCACCTGTTCGGGTTTGACCATGACGCGGACTTCCCTGCCCGCCTGAATGGCATAACTCTTTTCGACGCCGGGGAAGCCGGAAGCTATCTCTTCGAGTTTTTCCAGCCTCTTGACGTAATTGGTGCCCGTCTCCCTCCGCGCGCCGGGACGTGCGCCGGAGATGGCGTCCGCCGCCTGAATGAGGACGGCTTCCACCGTCTTGGGTTCCACGTCGCCGTGGTGCGCCATGATCGCGTTGACGACGTTGGCGTTTTCCTTGTACTTCTTGGCGAGATCGGCGCCGATCTGGATGTGGGTGCCCTCCTGTTCCTGGTCGACCGCCTTGCCGATGTCGTGCAAAAGCCCCGCGCGCTTGGCGAAATTGACGTCCAGCCCGAGTTCCGCCGCCATCATCCCCGCAAGGGTGGCGACCTCCATGGAGTGCTTATATACGTTCTGCCCGTAGCTGGTGCGGTATTTCAGCCTGCCGATGAGTTTGACGAGTTCGGGATGCAAGCCAAAAATGCCCTGTTCGAACACGGCGGCTTCCCCGGCTTCCTTGATTTGCAGATCGATCTCCTTGGACACCTTCTCCACCGTCTCTTCGATGCGGGCGGGATGAATTCTGCCGTCGGCGATCAGCCGTTCGAGGGAGAGCTTTGCGATTTCCCTGCGGACGGGATCGAATCCGGAGAGAATGACCACTTCGGGCGTGTCGTCGATAATGAGTTCGATGCCCGTCGCCCCTTCGAGCGCGCGGATGTTTCTGCCCTCTCTGCCGATGATGCGCGCCTTCATGTCGTCGTTGGGAAGGGCGACGACGGAGACGGTCAGCTCGGACGCCTGGTCGGCGGCGCATTTCTGAATGGCGAGCGCGATGACCTTTTTGGCGTTCATCTCCGCTTCGTCCTTCGCCTGCTGCTCCATGGTGCGCACCTGCACCGCGACGTCGCGGCGGGTCTCGTCGAGAATCTCCTCCGTGAGCAGCCGCTTGGCCTCTTCGCGGGTGAGCTGCGCCACCTTTTCCAGCTCCTGCACCATGAGTTCGTGCTGGGAGCTGATCTTCTCCTGCAGCTTTTTGATCTCCGCTTCCTGGCGGAGCAGATTGTTCTTCTGCTGTTCGAGCGCTTCCGTCTTTTTATCCAGCGCGTCCTCTTTCTGACTGACCCGCTGTTCCTGGCGCTGAATTTCCGCCTTTTTCTCCTTGGTCTCCCGCTCGAACTCGTTCCTTAATTTTAAATCCTGTTCCTTTGCCTCGAGAAGCGCCTCTTTGAAGGCGCGCTTGCTTTCCGCCTGCGCCTCCGCCCTGAGTCTGCCCGCCTCCGCTTCCGCATCGCCGACGATCGCGCGCGCACGCGCATTCGCTTCGCCGACTTTCTTTTCCGTGTTTTTCTTATAGATTGTGATACCTATAAAAACCCCCACCGCCGCGAGAGCGATCACCGCGATGAGTACGCCGATAAATACACCCGTACTTACGGAGAGAAACAGGACGCTCAAACTTATGCCGTTCACCGTTGTGCCTCCTGTATTTAAAATGGAATGAAAATCAGTCGGAATACTTCCGCTTTTTCCGGTTATCCCGCCCGGAAAAGACAGAGTATCCCGTCTTTCTTTATTTTACAATAAATCCGCATAAAAGTCAAATGTTTACGGAGAAAATTGTGGCGCGGCGGTGAAAATATTTGCGTTTCGGAAAAATCCGCGCGAAACCGAAGTTCCGCGCGGATAAAAATTTTTGATTTGTCTCCGTTTTATGCTTTGTCGCTGTCCGGGGCGAGCTCTTCCAGCCACAGGGACGCGGACGCGTCCGAAGGCATCCGCCAGTCCGCCCGCGGAGACAGGGTGACCGAACCGATCTTGACCCCGTCCGGGATGCACGAGCGCTTGAACTGCTGCGAGAAGAAACGCCGGTAGAAATTTTTCAGCCAGAAAAGCAGCGTCTCCCTGGGATAAATCCCGCGGAAGGCGTATCCGGCGAGATAGAGCACCCTTTCGGGCGTATCGCCGCAGCGGATGGCTCGATAGAGGAAGAAATCGTGCAGCTCGTAAGGCCCTACGATATCCTCCGTCTTTTGGGCGATCTTTCCGTCCTTGTCGGGCGGAAGCAGCTCGGGAGAGACCTCGGTGGCGAGAATGTCGGAAAGCACGCTCTCCTCCTCTCCCCCCGCCCGCTTGCCCTCATAGCGGACGAGATGGCGCACCAGGGTTTTGGGCACCGAAGAATTGACCGCGTACATGGACATATGATCGCCGTTATAGGTACACCAGCCGAGCGCGAGTTCGCTCAGATCCCCCGTCCCCACGACCAGTCCGCCCGTCTGGTTGGCGAGATCCATGAGGATGAGCGTGCGCATGCGCGCCTGCGCGTTTTCGTAAGTGACGTCCCTCTTTTCGGGATCGTGGCCGATATCCTTGAAATGCCCGAGAACGCTTTTGGAAATATCGGCGGTGCGGCAGGTCGCCCCCACGCAGCCGATGAGGCGGAGGGCGTTCTGGTACGTCCTGCCCGTCGTGCCGAACCCCGGCATGGTGACGGCGAGGATGTCCTTTCTCGGCTTTTCGATGAGGTCGAACGCCCGCGCGGCGACCAGCAGAGCGAGCGAAGAATCCAGCCCGCCCGAAATGCCGATGACCGCCGTGCCCGCGCCCGTGTGTTTCAGCCGCTTGGCGAGCGCGTGCGCCTGCATGGACAGGATGAGTTCCGCCCGCCTGCCGAGTTCCGCGCTCTCTTCGGGCACGAAGGGGGTGCGGGAGACCTTGCGCAAAGACAACTCCCCTTCCCCCGCGAAGGAAGCGGCGGTGCGGACATATCCCGCCCCGTCCGAAGCGGAAAACGTCGTGATTTTCCGGCGTTCCGAAAGGAGAAAAGCCAAATCGATTTCGGCGGCGGCGCATCCCCCTTCAAAAGGCTTATTTTCCGCCAGCACGCTGCCGTTTTCCGCGATGAGGTGATGTCCGGCGAACACCATGTCCGTCGTCGATTCCCCCATGCCCGCGTCCGCGTAGACGTAGGCGCAGAGATTTTTGCCCGACTGCGCCGAAACGAGCATGCGGCGGTATTCCGCCTTGCCGATCGTCTCGTCGGAGGCGGAGAGGTTGACCACGATCGCCGCGCCGTTGGCGGCATGGCGGGTGGAAGGCGGATTGCCCACCCACAGATCTTCGCAGATCTCGCAGGCGACCGCCAGCCCGGGTATCCTTTCGTCCGCGAACAGCTGATCGGTGCCGAAGGGCACTTCGCCCTCCTCCCCTTCCCACAGGCGGACGCGGCTCATCCCCGCGGGCGCGGGGGAGAAATACCGCCGCTCGTAAAACTCCGAATAGTTGGGGATATGCGTTTTGGGGACGACGCCTAAAACCCTGCCGTCGCAGATCGCCGCGGCGCAGTTGTACAGCTTTTCGCCGCAGGCGACGGGCAGCCCCGCGAACACGAGCATGGGAATGCCCTTGGTGAACGCGGTGATTTCCCGCAGCGCCGACCGGCATGACCGCACGAGCAGGGGCTGCAAAAACAGATCGCCGCAGGTATAGCCGCAGAGGGAAAGTTCGGGAAAGACGAGAATTTCCGTCCCCGCCGCCGTCTGCCGCGCGATCTCCTCTTCGATTTTCAGGGTATTGAATTTTACGTCCGCGACCCGAAGCTCCGGGCTTGCCGCCGCGGCTTTGACAAAACCGTATTTCATGCCTTTCTTATATCCTGTCCGCGCCTTTTCCGCGCGCGGGGATCAGACTTCCTCCGGCTGTTCTTCCGCCTCTGCGGGCTTTCCCTTTGCCGCTTCGCGGATCCTGCCTTCGATCTCCGCGCGGACTTCGGGGTTGTCTTTGAGAAACTGCCGCATCTTCTCCCTGCCCTGCGCCACGCGGTTGCCGCCGTAGCTGAACCAGGCGCCGCTCTTTTCGATGACGCCGTACTGGATGCCCGTGTCGATGATGCAGCCCTCCTGCGAGATGCCTTCGCCGAACACGATGTCGAATTCCGCCTGCTTGAAGGGGGGCGCCAGCTTGTTTTTGACGACCTTCGCCTTGGTGCGGTTGCCCATCACGCCGTCCCCGTCCTTGATCGCTTCCGTGCGGCGGACGTCGATGCGGATGCTGGCGTAGAATTTGAGCGCCTTGCCGCCCGGCGTCGTCTCGGGATTGCCGAACATCACCCCGACCTTTTCGCGGAGCTGGTTGATGAAGATGACGCAGGTATGCGATTTATTGACGATGGCGGTGAGTTTGCGGAGAGCTTGAGACATCAGCCGCGCCTGCAAGCCGACGTGGCTGTCCCCCATATCCCCTTCGATTTCCGCCTTGGGGGTCAGCGCCGCCACCGAGTCGATGACGATCATGTCCACGGCGGAACTGCGCACGAGCGCGTCGGTGATGTCGAGCGCCTGTTCCCCCGTATCCGGCTGGGAGACGTACAGATTTTCGAGATCGACGCCGAGTTTTTTCGCATAGACGGGATCGAGCGCGTGTTCCGCGTCGATGAACGCCGCCACGCCGCCGAGTTTCTGCGTCTCGGCGATGGCGTGCAGGGCGACCGTCGTCTTGCCCGAAGATTCGGGACCGTAGATTTCGATGATTCTGCCCCGGGGGAAACCGCCGATGCCGAGGGCGAGATCGAGGGTGAGGCAGCCGGTGGGGATCACGTCGATCTCCGTCTGTCCCGCTTCGTCGCCCAGCCGCATGATGGAACCCTTGCCGTACTGCTTTTCGATTTGCAGCAAAACGGCGTCGAGCGCCTTCATCTTGTCGGCGTTGATCTTATCCCGCCCCGTTTTTTCGCCATTGGTCTTTTCGTTTGCCATATCCATTTCACTCCTGTGTTTTTTTGCTTTTTTCAAAGGTTTTTAAGCTGCCGGTAGGCGAGAAACAGCGCGTAGTTGATCGCCGTTTCCGTGATGTCCTCCCGGGAGCCGGAAAAGCGGTGCCGATAGACGTACACCTTTTCTTTCAGCCCCACTGCGAGATAACAGAGCCCGACGGGCAGTTCCGTCCTGTCCGACCTGGGCCCCGCAAGCCCCGTCGTGGCGACGGCGATGTCGCAGTCCCCCGTGGCGATGAGCCCGGACGCCATCTCGTAAGCCGTTTCGTCCGACACGGCGCCCATCGTGCCGAGCGTGTATTCCGACACCCCCAGCCGCTTGATTTTCGCCCGTTCGTCGTAGGTGTTCAGCCCTTCGAAGTACACTTCGCTGGCGCCGGGGACGGAGACGATCCGCCTTGCCACGCCGCCCCCCGTAAAGGATTCCGCGACGCTGATCTTTTTGTCGCGGAGTTTAAGAAGCTGCACCAGCCGCTTTTCGATGGGGGTATCGTCGAGCGCATAGACGCTGTCCCCCAGCCCCTCCGCCAACAGGCGAAGCACGTCGTCGGTGAGCATCCTGGGCACGGAGGAATCGTAGACGATTTCGATGACGTCCTCCGCATATCTCCTTCTGTAATTATACGTCAATCTGTCCCCGCTCATGCGTTTCGCGTCCGCGAGCAGGCGCCTGACCCTTTCCGGCTCCGCCCCGACGGCGCGCAGCACCATCCGGTCGTAACGGATGCCGTATTTCCCTTCCAGGAAGGGAACGCACACCCCGCGGACGTATTCCGCGCCCGCCTCCCCTTTGTCCGCGGCGAGCAGAAAGAGGGTAAAATCCCCCTTTTCAAAGATACCCGCCCCCGAGAGGGTGCGGCGGGAACAGGGCGCGCCGAGCAATGCCGCCAAACGGCTGCCGACGGCGATCAGGGATTCCGAAGGCAGGACGACCGCGAGATTTTCCGCCTCCGCGCGGAGGGCGGAAAAGGCGTCCGAAAATTCTTTCTCCTCCTCCGAAGAGAGGATGCGGATCTCGGAAAAGGCATATCCGCCCGACAAAAACGCGTCCGCGACGCAGCCGAAATCGACGGCGGAAAGGCTGTCTTTGCAATTTCTTAAAACGATGCAGGCGTTTTTCATATCCCTCCTTTCCGCAGCGGGTCCGTCAGTGTTCGGTGTCTTTCAGAACCTGTCTGTTGCGGACGACATAGGAAATCCCCGACCAGACGGTGAGGACGACCGCGACCGCGAACAGCACGAGCCCGACGATATTCACGACCTGCCCCGCCCTGCCCGAAATATCTGCGGACAGAAGGAGGACGAACACGCTGAGATCCTGAAAAGTCGTCTTGTACTTGCCGAGTTTTTCCGCCGCGAGCACGACGCCCGAAGCCGCCGCGATCTGGCGGAAGGCGCTGATGATGAGTTCGCGCGCGAGAATGACGCAGATGCAGACCGCCCCCGCAATATAGCACCAGCCGCCCAACAGCCCGAAGATGTCGTCCGCCGTGAGCATCAGGACGAAAGCCGTCATCACCAGCACTTTGTCCGCGATGGGATCGAGAAATTTTCCGAGATTGGTGACCAACCCGCGCGAGCGGGCGATATGTCCGTCCAGAAGGTCGGTGAGCGCCGCGGCCGCAAAGATCACGGCGGCGATGACCTGGTTGAAGGGCACCGCTTCGAGAAAGAAAAACAGCACGAATACGGGAATCATGCAGATTCTCGCAAGGGATATTTTGTTGGGCAGATTCATGATTGCAGTCACTCCTTTTCCGATAAAATGCCCGCCGGACGCCGGCGCGCAAAAAGTCAATCCTCCGGCGGAGCGTCCCCGCCGAAGTCCTCCGCGGCGCCGTACAGGTCGTAACTGTCGGCGCGGGCGATCTTCACCCGATACACCTCCCCCTGCACCGCCTCGCGGGCGTTGAAATACACTTTGCCGTCGATGTCCGGGGCGCTGAAATACGCCCTGCCGAAAAAGCAGTTTTTATCGTAATCAATCCCGTCGCAGAGCACGTCGATCTCCTTCCCGACGAAGGAAGAGAGAAAGGCTTCGGAGATCGGGCGCTGGGTCTCGTACAGCAGGCGGACGCGGCGGCGCTTGGAGGAAGGATGAATTTGCGCCGGCATCTTCGCCGCGGCGGTGTCCGGCTCCCGCGAGTAGGCGAAAAAGCCGCAGTTTGTCAGCTTCGCCTCCCGCAAAAAGGAGCGCAGACCTTCGAAGTCCTCTTCCGTCTCCCCCGGGAAGCCCGCGATGAAGGTGGAGCGGATCGCGATGCCCGGCACCCTTTCGCGCAGCTTTTGCAGCAGGGCGAGATAACTTTCGCGGCTCCCCTTGCGGTTCATCCGCCGCAGGACCCCGTCCTCCGAATGCTGGAGGGGGATATCGATGTATTTGACGATTTTGCCGTTGCGGGCGATCTCGTCGATGAGTTCGTCCCCGATGACGTCGGGATAGCAGTACAGGAGCCGGATCGCGCGGATATTGTCCAGCGCGGAAAGGGCGCGCAAAAGGGAGACGAATCTGTTCTCCCCGTACAGGTCCTGTCCGTAGCGGGTGGTGTCCTGCGCGACGACGATGAGTTCGGACAGCTCCCCCAGCCCCTCCGCCTCTTTTACGAGATCTTCCATGGGATAGGAGCGGTATCTGCCGCGGATCTTCGGGATGAGGCAATAGGTGCAGAAATTGTTGCACCCGTCCGCGATTTTCAGATAGGCGTAATGGACGGGAGTCGTCAGCACCCGTTCCGCCCGGAAGGCGTCCGCCCCCGCGCCCACGAAATTCTGCCTTTCTCCCGTCCGGTAAGCGCGTTCGAGCGCGTCGAAGATCTTTTCGTAATCGCCGATGCCGAGAAAGACGTCCGCCTCCGTGAGGGGGGCGAAGAGTTCGCCGATGAACTTCTGGGGCAGACAGCCCGTCACGACGAGCTTTTCCAGCCTGCCCGTGCGCTTGTATTCCGCGCACTCCAAAACGGCGTCGATCGCCTCTCCGCGCGCCGATTCCAGAAAGGCGCAGGTATTGACGACGATGATCTGCGCCTCTTTCGGGTCGTCCGTGACCGTACAGCCCCGCCCTTTCAGAAGCGCCAGAAGTTTCTCGCTGTCCACCCGGTTTTTGTCACAGCCGAGCGAAACGACGCCGAATTTTTTATCTTTCCACATATCTGCCTTTCCCTGCGCCGCCCTTTATCAAAGGGGCCCGTATTTGCTTTCGAATTGCTCTTTGGTGATGAGCACGTCCCGCGCCTTCGCGCCGTCGAACGCCGAAATGTAGTTCTTGTCCTCCATCCATTCGATGATCTTGCCCGCCTTGTTGTAGCCGACCGAACACTTTCTCTGGATCATGGAGATGGACGCGCTGCCGCTCTGAATGATATAGCGCAGGGCGTCGATATAGACGTCCTCCACTTCGTCATCGTCGCCCTCCTCCGAAGAGTGGGTGTTGTTGATGAAATCGGAAACGGACTCGTCGAAATCCGCCTCGTTGTTCGCCTTGATGTAGTTGACCACCTTCTGGGCGTCCTCCGAAGAGATGGACGCGCCCTGCACACGGGTGGGCGTGTTCATGCCCGCCATGAGATACAGAAGATCGCCCATGCCCAGAAGTTTCTGCGCCCCCGACGTGTCGAGAATGACGCGGGAGTCCACGTCCGACGCCACGGCAAAGGCGATGCGGGTGGGCAGATTGCCCTTGATGACGCCCGTGATGACGTCCGCCGAAGGGCGCTGCGTCGCAAGGATGAGGTGAATGCCCGCCGCGCGCGATTTCTGCGTGAGGTTCTGTATCCTGTCCTCCACTTCCTTCTTGGCGGAGAGCATGAGGTCGGCGAGCTCGTCCACGATGATGACGATCTTCGCGAGCTTTTCCTCCCCCGCGGGCAGCGCGGCGTTGTACTCGTCCACATTGACGACGTACGTCCCCGAGCGGCTCATCTGCTGGAAGAGGTCGTAACGCCTGTTCATCTCCCCTATCGCCCAGTTGAGGCTCTGGATGACCTGATTGACCTCCGTGACGATGTCCTTTATCAAAAGGTGGGGAAGTTGGTCGTAGATGACAAATTCCGTCTTTTTGGGGTCGATGAGGATGAGGCGGAGTTCCTGCGGCGAATATTTGTAGATGAGGCTGATGATCAGGCTGCGCAGGAACACGCTCTTGCCCGAGCCGGACGCGCCCGCCACCAGAAGGTGGGTCATCTTGCAGATGTCGCCGTATACCTTGCGGTTCGCCACGTCCTTGCCCATTGCAAAGACGAGCGCCGTCGGCTTCGCTTTGACGTAGGCGTCCCCCGTCAGCATGCAGCCGAGCTGCACAAACTGCCGGGTCTTGTTGGGCACTTCGATGCTCACCGCGCCGTCGTCGAAGTTGGGATAGATGTTGACGCCCTTGCTCGCGTACAGGTTCATCGCGATCTCCTGATCGAGCGAAACGACCTTCCGCGCCGCGATGTTGCGCGGGATGACGACGTTATACCGCGTGACCGTGGGACCGTAAGTGACCGACCCGATCGTCGCGTCGTTCACCTTGAAGGCTTCGAGCGTCTCCAAAATCGTCTGTTTGGTGTTTTCCACCTCTTCCGAACTCGCATCCGGCTCCACGTCCCGGCAGTCGAAATAATCGAGCGGAACATGCTGATAAGGCTTGTGCGCGCGCGGCTTTTTGGGCTTTGGCTCGCGGGGCTTTTCCGCCGGCTCCTGCCGCACGGAGGGCGCCTCCTCTTCCAAACGCCTGTCCGAAAAGTCGTCCGAGCGACGATCCGAAAAGTCATCCGAACGCCGGTCTGTAAAATCGTCCGAACGGCGCTCCGAAAAATCCGCGTCGTCCGCGCGGTTCATCCGCCCGCCGAATCCGCCGTCCGAAGGGGCGGACAGACCGTCGATCTCATCCGGACGCCCGTCGAAACTCTCCCCTTTGTGGGAATCTTCCCGTTCCGAAAAGTCGGAACGGAGGGTGTAGGGATTTTCGTCGAACGCGTCCCGGCGGCTCTCCCGTACCGGCATTTCCGGGTCTTCTTCCGAGCGACGGCTTCCGAAATCCGAAAATCCGTCCGTCCGCCCGGCGTCTGCCGGCTGGGAATCCTGCAGATCTTCGTCAGCGCGTTCCCTGCCGAGACGGTCGTTCTCCCCTCCCCTCTCCGATCCGAAGATGTTGGGATTGGACGGGGAAAATATATCCATGAAACTCGGACGGCCGGAAGTGCGGTCGTCGGGCATGTCCTCTTCCGGCGCCTCCGACATGCGCACATCCTCCCTTTCCGCCGGCGGAAGGGGATCCGAGCGGCGGACGTCGTCCGCCTCCGGTTCGCGCGGGACGTCCGGGAAGGAAACCGAAGGGCGCGGAGAAGGCGTTCCGAAATCCGCGGCAAATGGCTGCGCGGGCTGTATGGGCGCCTGCGGTTGTACAGGCTGAGGCTGTACGGGCTGCACAGGTTGTATAGGTTGCATGGGCTGTACGGGCGTCTGACGATAATCGGATCCGGAAGAGACGGGCATTTCCCGCGCTCCCCCGTCCGCGTCGGCCCCGTTGCGGAAGGGACGGAAATCGTCCTCCCTTTCCGCGTTGTCCGTCACGATCTTGGCGGGGCGGGAACGCTCTTCCCCGTTGACGGAATTTTCATAAGCGGAAGAATAGGACTCCGCAAACGTCCCCGAATACAGCGTCGGCTGATCGGGGTCGGCGGGCGGGCGCTTGTTCACGCTCGCGTTGTTGTCGAAGATGAGATTTTTGCGGTAAATTTCCGCAGGCGTGCTCCCGAACAGAAATTCCCGGCTGTTCGCATACTCCGGCTCCGCCTCTTTGCGGGGCGGTTCCTGCGGCGGGACGTACTGCGGCTCGCGGCTCTCCCCGCGCGAATAGACGTTCGTCCCGAACGGAGAGAACGCATTCCCCCCCCTCTGCCGGACGGGCGGCTGCACGGACTGCTGCACCGGCTGCTGCCGGGGCGCATAATACCCCGCGGAAGGAGCCTGCGGCGCTTCGTCGGGCAAAGACACCCCCGGGCGCTGCCGCACCTCCGGGCGGACCGCTCCCCCTTCCGTTCCCGGATAAGGAACCTGCGCCGTCTGCGGCGGCATCGGCTGCTGCATCTGCGGCATCGGCTGCCGGGGCGCGGGCGAAGCATACTGCGGCGCTCCCCTGTCTGCGGGAGTGCCTTCGGCAACGGATTTCTTCCCTTTTCCGGAAGAAGGACGCCTGCCCGCACGAACGGCTTTGCCCGCCCAGAACCAGACGGTGAGATAGGCGGAGAGCAAAAACAGGACGGACAGGATGACGATGGCGCCGATCCGGGTGGTCAGCCGCGCCAGCGGATAGACGACAAGTCCGCCCAGCCAGCCCGCGGGCGCGCAGGAATCGATGCCGTGCGCCCCTTCGGAGGGCGCGGAAAAACACCGGGAGAGATACCCGGACAAATCCCACGAATAGGTGACGGCGGCGTGCACGATGAGCATCGCGAACACGACGGCGCAGGCGAGCGCCGCGGCGATCTTCCGGTTGCGCACGAAGCGCCTGCCGATAAACGCCGTCACGGACAAATAAATACAGCCGAGAAGAACGGGATAGGCGAGATAGCCGAACACTCCCAAAAGGAAAGAGTTGACGGCAACGCCGATATTCCCGAAAATCAAAGAGCGGGTGCAGAGGATGAAAAAAGCGAGCGCGGAAAAGAGAGCGCACACCGCGCTCACGCTCTCCCGGGTGACGACACCCGATTCCTTATCCTTTCCCCTCTCGTCTTTTTCCTTTTCCCGATTTTCTTTCAAGGCAATCACCTCCCCGTTTCTGCCTACCCTTTATATACCTGTCCATTATACCATTTTTTTTTGATTTTATCAATTATATTTAGGCAAAAAAACGGGACGGGAAAGAGTTTTTTTCGTTTTCTCCTTCCCGTCCCCTTTCCGCGCCGCCCGCCTGCCCGCCGGGCGCTATTTGTTTTGTTCTCCGATGAGGTACTTCGCCGCGTAATAGATGTCCCCCGCACCCAAAAACAGCACGGCGTCCCCCTGCCGCAGGGAATTTTTCAGCCACGCGCGCAGTTCCCTTAAACTTTCGGCATACAGGCAGTTCCCGACGTTCGCCGCGAGCGTCCGAGCGCTCCCCTCTTCGTCGTAGTACTCCCGCGCCGGATACGTCTTGTATATCATGAGATTTTTCACCCCGCGCAGCACCTTTACGAACTCGGGCATCAACAGCTTGGTTCGGGAATAGGTATGCGGCTGAAAGACGGTGTACAGCCTTCCCCGGCATATCCGTTCCGCCGTCGCCACGGTGGCGGCGATTTCGCGCGGGTGGTGGGCATAGTCGCAGATGACCGCGGCGCCGCCGAAATTTCCGACCCGTTCGAACCGGCGCCGCACCGCCGAAAATTCCTCCAATCCGTCCGCGATCTCCCGCTCCCCGAAGCCGTAGCTGCGCATCGCCGCAAACGCCGCCAGCGCGTTGTAGACGTTGTATCTCCCCACGGCGTTCAGTTTTACCCGGCACAGCGGCTTTCCGTACTCCTCCACCGAAAAGGAATACTTCTCCCCCGACCGCCGCAGATCGGCCGCCCGATAATCGGCGTCCGGGGAATCGATCCCGAAAGTGATATAATCCCCCGTCTCCCGGCATCCCGCGTCGTCGGCGCACGCGAAGGCGGCTTCCGCCCGGTCACAGTAGGCGCGGAATGTGGCGACGAGATCCGCCCGGTCTTTATAGCATTCCATATGGTCGCAGTCGACGTTGAGCAGGATCGCCCGGTCCGCCGTGACGTCCGAGATGTTCTTCTGATACTCGCACGCCTCCGTGACGAAAAAATCCCTGCCCGTCATGCAGAAATTCCCGAAATCGCGGTCCTCTCCCCCGATGTGCGCCGCGAACGGCACCCCCGCGCTGCGGAGGACGTGCGCGCACATGGCGGTACAGGTCGTCTTTCCGTGACTGCCCGCCACGGCGACAACATGGCGGAAATCGCCGCAGATTTCCCCCAAAAGCTCCGAGCGCCTGCGGATGACCTTCCCCCATTTCCGCGCCGCCGCAAGCTCGGCGTCCTCCTCTTTCACCGCCCCCGTATAGACCACTTCGTCCGCCGTCCGCAGCCGGGGACCGGGCGCCTCCGGCGCGATCGACACGGGAACGCCGAGCGAAAGCAGCTCCTCCGTCCTCTCCCCCGCGCAGGCGTCGCTGCCCGATACTTCGCAGCCGCATGACAGCAGATATTTTGCCAGCGCGCTCATGCTTACGCCGCCGATGCCGATAAAGTAAAACCGCTTATTTTTCCATTTCCGTTCGGAATACATGCTCCATATCTATGAGATATAAACGGAATTTATGACGGATATTGTATATTTTTATAGGAAAATATCTGAAAAAGTTAACCGAAATACTTGTATTTTTTTGGTAAATATGATAAAATAATTCAAATAACCGATGATAGGGCAGGAAGTTATGGAGATTTCGGATATAAGAGTGAAAATATTGAATCTGAACAGCAAGATCAAAGCGATCGCCGCCATCACGATAGACGGCTGTTTCGTCGTACACGACCTGAAGGTGATCCAGGGCGCGGACAACCTCTTCGTCGCCATGCCGGGCAGAAAGACGGCGGACGGGAAATACAAGGACATCGCTCACCCCATCGACACGCAGACGCGGACCATGCTGTCCGAATCCGTGCTCGACGCCTACGAAAAAGCGCTGCAAGAAAATCCGGACGCTGCGGAAGAGGCACTCTGACAGGGATTTTCCGCACGTCCTCCGCCCTTCGGGGCATGCAAGACGACCATTCACATATCTGATTTATTCTTCCTTAAAAGAGAGGGACGCCCGCGCGATGCGGACGCCCCTCTTCTTTCTGCCCTTTATCCCTCATTTACTTGTTGTCGGAGTTCTTTTTGATGAAATAGTCCACGAATTTGGGACGGTGTTTACGGTCGGGTTCCTGCGCGGCGTTCCTGTCGGGGATGGGATCGTCCGGCTCGAAAGCGCCCGTCGGCGCATATCCGCCCGGCGCATAGCCGTTCCCCTGCGGCGGCACGTCGTATCCCGGATAATTCGCATAAGGAGCGGGTTGCACCCCCTGCGCGGACTGCCCGTTCCAATCGGGAGAAGGCGCATAGGGCTGCGCGGGACGGGCGGGCGAAGGCTGGGCATATCCGTTCGGATCATACGCCTGCTGCTGAGGCTGGGGCTGCTGTGTCTGCGGATAGCCGGCGGGACGGGCGACCTGTCCGTAATCGGGCTGCGGATAAGCGCGGGAAGGCGCGGAATATTCCCCTCTTCCGGGCGCGGCATAGCCGTAACTCTGCGCGGGCGCCTGCGTCTGCGGCGCTCCGCCCGCCGGGAGGGTATTCACTCCGCTGTTGTACACCCTGTCGATCTTTTCCGAGAGCGCGGAGGCCTTGCGCGCGCTGGCGGAGCGATCCTCCGCCCCCGTCACGGCCTGTCCGCTGGCGGGGAAGCCGGTGGCGATGATGACCACTTCCACTTCGTCGGACATATTTTCGTCTATGCAGGCGCCGAAGATGACGTTTGCCGAATAGTCGATGACCCCGCGCACGAGATCAGCCGCCATACACACTTCGTCCAAAGACAGATCCTTGCCGCCGACGACGTTGAGGATGACCGAGCTTGCCCCTTCGATCGTCGTATTGAGAAGAGGGCTGCACACCGCGCAGCGCACGGCGTCGGAAATCCTCTTTTCCCCCTTCGCCACGCCGATGCCCATATGGGCGAGTCCCCGCCCTTTGAGGGTGGTGCGGATGTCGGCGAAGTCGAGATTGATGAGGGAGGGATTGACGATGAGTTCGGCGATGCCGCGAATGCCCTGCCGCAGAACTTCGTCCGCCACTTTGAGGGCGTCGGGGAAAGACGTGCCCTTGGGAACGACTTCCCGGATCTTGTCGTTGGGGATGATGACGATGGAATCCACCGATTTGCGGAGATCTTCCACGCCCGCGACGGCGTTGTCCATCCGCTTCTTCGCTTCGAAGGTGAAGGGAAGGGTGACGACCGCGACGGTGAGGATCTTCATGTCCCGCGCGATCTTGGCGATGACGGGCGCGGCGCCCGTGCCCGTGCCGCCCCCCATGCCCGCCGTAATAAACAGGAGGTCGGTGTCTTTGAGAGCGTTCTGGATGGCGTCTTTATTCTCCTCCGCCGCGGCTTTGCCCATGGCGGGATCGGCGCCCGCGCCCAGCCCTTTGGTAAGCTTGACGCCGATCTGGATGCGGTTGGTCGCCTTGGAACGGGCGAGCGCCTGGTTGTCGGTGTTGACGACGATGTATTCGGCGCTTTTCAGACCCGATTCGATGAGCCGGTTGACGGCGTTGTTGCCCGCGCCGCCCACGCCGATGACCTTGATCTTCGCGACGCCGGAGAGATTGTTCGCCCCCTCTCCGCCCGGAGCGGGTCTCTGTTCCCCGTATCCGCCCCCGCCGTAGCCGGAGCCGTAGTTGTCGTCGCCGAAATTGTTAAACATTCTTTTTTCCTCCGAAAATGTTGAATATTCTGCCGAAAAGGCCTCTCTTTTTCCTCTCGGAAAGCGCCGCCGAAAGCAGGGCGATCCTCGACGAAAAGACGGGTTTGTCATAGTAAGGCAGGTCGGGATACACCACCCGCGTCATCCTGCCCAGACGCTTGGCGATGTGTTCCGCCGCGCCCCCGATGCCGCCGATCCCCTCCCCCGTCACGGACAGGGGGCTGGATGCGAAATTCATCGTGCTCTTGTCCCGGTAGTACCGCTCGAAGAAGTTGTCCACCCTTTCGCACAGGTCGTCCAGACCGCATTTGACGATCTCGTTGATCTCGCGCACGGGATAGGCTTCCCCGCTCCCGTCCGTCCACATGAGGTCTTTGGACACGGCGCCGCCCGAAACGTTCGCGGAGGCGAGAATCTCCTCCGCCGTCCCGTAATCCACCCCCAGCCCCTGCATCAGGGCGATGAGGATATAGCCCGCGCCGCAGTCGAAAGACTCTTCGTGCACGATGCCGTTGCCGTAGACGACGGAGACGGAACTCGAAAGAAATCCCGCGTCGAGAAAGAGCGCATAGCCGTCCCGCTTGCGTTCCGGCAGCAGATAATACGCCTGTACGAGGGACTGGGGAATCATCTCCACCCGTTCGAACCCGAGTTCTTTCAGGACGGAATCCACGGCGTCGTAAAAGTCGTCCGAAGCGAAATAATAGCACAGCGCCCCTTTCAAAGAGGCGGTGGGGATGCCGTACAGATCGGAAGCGTCGAAATACTTCCGGTTGTCGCCGAGCGCGAAATACATGTCCGAACGGCGGATGAAATGCCCCGAAGCGAGGATTTCGGAAAGTCCGCTTTCGTACAGCGCGTCGATCTCCTGCGCGGAGATCTTGCGGCGGGAGGGAAAGGAAATGGTATGCCCTTTCGTATGCACCTGCGTAAACGCCGCGGGCACGCCGACACAGATCTCCCGGATCGTCCCTTCGTAGCTCTGCCGCACGGAAGTGACGGCGGATATGACCGCGCTGCGGAAAGAAGCCACGTCGAAAAATCCTTCCGACGAATAGCCTTCATATTTTTCGCTTCTGCTGCCGAGAAAGACAAAGGTGCCGTTTACCCCTCTCGATCCGATGAGAAAGGTGACTTCGTACGACCGTATGTCCAGAACGGCAACGCTTTCGTTTCTCATGATCTCCGTCCGCTCCGTAAAAAACAAAACTCGTGAAACTACCTATCCCTTATATTATACACCATTCCGTCCGGGATGTCAACGGATTGAGCGAAAAAAGCGCAAAAAAACGCGACCATGGTCGCGTCTTTCGGAAAATTTTTCCCTTTTTTGCCGCCTTTTGCGACTTCCTTTGCGCCCGCCGTTCAGCCGGCGGCGGAAGAGGTCTGCGGATCGTAGGAGACGAGCACGTTTTCCCCGTCGTAGGCGTCGTCCGTGACGATGATCCTGCCGCCCAGCCGCTTCGCGTCCGTCATCCATTCCTGCCTGCCCCCGCTTTCTTCGGGGCGGTCGGGCAGGGTGCCCAGATAGAAGCCGAGCGCCCGCTCCGCCTTGGCTGCGGTCAGGTTTTCCGGATTGTGCACGTATATCTTCACGCCCTCCCTCATCGACAGGCAAAAGTACATGTCTTCGGAAGACGACGTGGGGCGCACGATTTCCACGGAGACGACGTTGCTGCGCAGTCCGTTCAGGAGGGAATCCGCCGCGCGGCAAAAGGAAAGCAGGGCGGGAATACAGCCGTCTCCGCCGAGCACCTCCCCCCTTTCGCCCGAAGCGGAAAGACCCGTGACGACGACGTTGGCGCCGCCGTCCGAGCGGTTGGAAGAATCTTCGCGGATGCCGAGAATCGTCCCGTCGCCGCCGAGAATGTAATAGGAGCCGTCCTCCCGCGCGGCGGCAAAGACCTCCGCGTCCTCCGAGGCGGAAATGACGAGCCGGTTGGGATATTCCTTGCGGAAGGAGACCATGCGGAAATAGGGGAACGCGGCGAATTCCTCCTCCGCCTCCCTTTCGGACGCAAAAAAGATGCTGTCTTTTTCATAGCGTCCCAAAAGATTTTTTTGCAGCGCGTCCGCCTCTTCCCGGGCGGCGTCCGAGATGACGGACACGTCCAGCGTCACCGCGTCCACCCGATAGACGTTGGAGACGCCGAGCGCCGCCGCCGAGAGAAAGACGATCGCCGTCAATATGACCGCAACAACGTTTCTTATGCGCATGATACTCCTTTTCCGCTCCCTTCCGCCCTACCCGCTCACCCGGCGGATGCGGGCGCCGAGCGCCGCGAGCTTGTTTTCGAAGCCGGAATAGCCCCTGTCGATGTGAAAGAGATCGGACACCGAACTCTTCCCCTCCGCGCGCAGGGCGGCGATGACCAGCGCGGCGCCCCCTCTCAGATCGCCCGCCGCGACGGACGCGCCGTGCAGCCGTCCCACCCCGCGGATGAGCGCGTTTCTGCCCCGGACGGTGATATCCGCGCCCATGCGCCGGAGTTCCGCCGCGTACTTGTACCGCGTCTCGAACAGATTTTCCACGACCAGCGTCGTGCCGCGCGAAGTACACGCAAGCGCGGAAAACTGCGCCTGCAAATCGGTGGGAAACCCCGGGAAGGGCATCGTCTCGATGAGCTTGGCGGAACGCAGGACGCCCTTGCTTTCCAGGAATATTGTATCATTTTTTCTATGTATTTTGCAACCGTTTTCGCGCAATTTGTGCAAAAGCGCCGCAATATTTTCTTCCGGAACCCCTTCCATCTCCAATTCTCCGCCGCAGGAGGCGACGGCGATGAGGAAGGTGCCCGCTTCGATCCGGTCTTTGATGGGGGTATATTCGACGCCGTAAAGTTCTTTCACTCCTTCGACGGTGACGGTGCCGCCGCCCGCCCCCTTTACCCTTGCGCCCATGCGGTTGAGAAAGTTCTGCAAATCGACGATCTCCGGCTCCTTGGCGGCGTTGCGGATGACGGTGGTGCCCTCCGCCTTGACGGCGGCGAGAATGATGTTTTCGGTGGCGCCGACGCTGGGGAAATCGAGCAGGATGTCCGCCCCCGTCAGTCTGTCGGCGCTGCAGGATATGTAGCCGTTTTCTTCGACGATCTCCACCCCCAGCCGTTTGAGTCCCGAAAGGTGCAGGTCGATGGGCCGCAGCCCTATGTCGCAGCCGCCGGGATAGGAAATGCGCGCCCGGCGGAAGCGGGTGAGCACCGAACCCAGCATAAAAACGGAAGAACGCAGTTCCTTGGTAAGCCTCGCGGGGATCTCGTGGGAAACTGCGTTCACGCTGTCTATGATTACACTGTCCTCCGTCCGGCTTATCTTACAGCCGAGCTCGCTGAGTATGTGCAGCATATTTTCCACGTCCGAGATGTCGGGCACATCCCGTATCGTCACTTGTTCATCGGTTAAAACAGAAGCGGCGAGAAGGGGCAGAACGGCGTTTTTCGCGGACTGAATCTCCGCCTTGCCGCAGAGCTTTCCCCCGCCCTCTATCATAAATTTATCCATAAGCCTGACGCTCCTTATGTTCCATTGTATGAATCAGGGGCGCCGTTTGTTGCCTGCCCCGCCCTTCTCCCCCTTTTCTTTTTTCCCGCCGTCCGACAGAACCGCCGCCGAATTCCTGCGGGAAATCGCGTACAGCACCCCCATGGACGCCATCGTCACGATGAGAGAGGTATTTCCCGAACTGATGAGGGGCAGGGGCAGACCGGTGGGCGGAATGGTGCCGCTGACCACCAGGGCATTGACGAGCGTCTGGATCCCGTAGACGAGCGCAATTCCCGAAGCGAGCAGAAAGGAAAAGAAATCGTCCGCCCGCGCCGCCGTCTTGATCCCCTTCCAGACGAGAAAGCCGCAGACGAAAAAGAGGAGGAGAACGCCGACAAATCCGAATTCTTCCCCGATGACGGAGAGGATGAAATCGCTTTCGGCAAAGGGCAGAAAGCGGTATTTCTGGCGGGAGCGGAAAAGCCCCGTGCCGAACCACCCGCCGTTGCCCAGCGCGTACAGCGACTGGATGAGCTGGTACCCCTCGTCCCTGGGAGACGCCCAAGGGTCGAGAAAGGCGCTTAAACGGCGCAGGCGGTAAGGTTCCATGGCGATGAGGACGGGAACGGCGATGAGCACGGGGATGAACACGGCGAGAAAGTATTTCATCTTCATGCCGCCCAGAAAGAGCATCGCCAGCATCAGGAGCCCGACGCACATCGTCACCGACATATTCGGTTCCAGAATGATGAGGACGCAGACGGCGCCGCCCGCCGCGAGAACGGGCAGCAGGCCGCGGAAGGTGCGCATGGCGTCCATGTGATCGGACATATACGCCGCCGCGAAGATGACGAAGCCGTATTTGGCGAGTTCGGAGGGCTGTATCGTCACGCTGCCGATCCCGATCCAGCGGGTCGCGCCGTAATTGCTCCTCCCCACCCCCGGCACGAACACGAGCGCGAGCAGGACGAGCGGGACGATCAAAGCTATGTAACGTATCTTTTTGAGTTTCCGATAGTCGGAAAACCCCGCAAAGAACATCAGGGCGGCGCCGAGGACAAAGCCGAAAAGCTGCTTTTTCATAAAGTAGAATTCGTCCCCGTACTGCGTCTCGGCGGTATAAGAACTTGCGGAATATACCATCAGAACTCCGAACGCGGACAGCAGCAGCGTGACGACGGGGATGGAGAGATCGCCGAGAATCAGATTATTCCGCCTTTTCTTCGCCGCCGTCGGAAGGCCCGGGAGAAGAGACTGCGCCGTCGGGGGCGGGAACCCTGTCCGACTTATCTCCTTCCGGTCTTTCCCCTCCGCCCTTTTCCCTTTCGCGGCTTTCCTCTTCGAACGAACGGACGATTGCGACAAAACGATCACCTCTCTCTTCATAACCCGCGAACTCGTCGAAGCTCGCGCTGGCGGGGCTTAAAAGGACGGTCTGCCCCCGCGACGCCGCCATGCGCGCCAGGCGCACGGCAAAATCGAATCCCGCGCAGAGCGAAATGCGGTCGAATCCGCACCGCAGCGCGCTCTCGAACAGCCTGAACCGGTTTTCGCCGTAGAGGACGGCGTGGACGACGGGCGAAGAGCGGAGACGGACGAACAGCTTGTCGTAATCGTACCCCTTGTCTTTTCCGCCGAGCAGGAGGACGGTGTCCCCCTTCATACAGCCGACGGCTTTGACGGTGGCGTCCACGTTGGTGCCCTTGGAATCGTCCACATACCGCACGCCGTCCGCTTCGCCGACGTACTCGATGCGGTGGCGTATCCCCTTGAAGGAGGCAAGGGACTTTGCGATACTCTCCGAGCTTATCCCCATGACCTTTGCCGCCGCGATCGCCGCCAGCGCGTTCTGGATATTGTGGATGCCGTCCGTGAGGAGATCGGACTCGGAGAGGATGCGCTCCCCGCAAAAGCACAGCCACCCGTTTTCGAGATAGGCGCCGTGTACCTTTTCGCGGACGGAAAAATACAGCACGCGCGCCTTGGTCTTTTCCGCAAAGCCGCGCACGATGCCGTCGTCGTAATTGAGGACGGCGTATTCCGCCTCCGTGCTGTTTTTCAGGAGTTTCCCTTTGAGGAATATGTAGTTTTCCATATTATAATGGCGGTTGAGGTGATCTTCGGTGACGTTCAGCACCACGCCGACGTGCGGGCAGAGGGAGCCGAGCGTTTCCAGCTGGAAACTGGAGATCTCCGCGACCGCGATCTCCGTCTCCGGCAGGGAGACGAAGCCGATCATCGGCGCGCCGATATTGCCGCAGGCGTGCGCTTTCAGCCCCCCTTCCGTCAGGATCTTTTCGATCATGCTCACCGTGGTCGTCTTGCCGTTGGTGCCCGTCACCGCCACGACGGGACAGCGCATATACCGCGCGGCGAGTTCCGTCTCCCCCACGACCGCCTTTCCGCTCCGCTTGAACGCCACCGCCACGGGGTGATCGACGGGGATGCCGGGGCTTAAAACGAGCGCGTCGCACGATTCGTGCATCTTGGGAAGGTCCTCTTTGGCGAGCCGTTCCGCCCCCAAGCCCTCCAGACGCGCCGAAGCGTCGTCCGTCTTTTCGTCGGGCAGATCGTCGTAGACGTACACTTTCGCCTTCCTCTCGAGTAAAAATTCCGCCGCGGCGATCCCCGACCGGGAAAGCCCCAACACGAGAAATTTCTGTCTTGCGGGATACATGGATGCCTCCGTTTTTGTTTTTCTCCTCTCTCGTGCCTTTTGTCTTTATCCTTTTTATTCTTTACAGCAAAGTCAGCACGCAGGCGCCGCCCAGAAGGGCGGTGACGGCGGCGTAGGCATAGGAAATTTTGCACTCCGAAAATCCCTTTTCCTGAAAATGGTGATGGACGGGCGCCATGAGGAACACCCGTTTTCCCCCCGTCGCCTTGAAATAGAGCACCTGAACGATGACGGAAACGCCCGTGATGACGAACATGCCGCCGATGACGGCGATATAGAGCGCGTTTCCCGAAAACACCCCGATACAGGCGGCGAACCCGCCCAGGGACAGAGAGCCGGTGTCCCCCATGAACACGGAGGCGGGGAAGGAATTGAAGAGCAGATAGGCGGCGAGCGCGCCCGCGAGACAGAAGGACAGGGAGGCGGGCGAATCCCCGCCGCGCAGGAGGACGACGAGCCCCATGCAGAGGAAGAAGGGAATGCACGTCCCCGCCGCCAGCCCGTCCAATCCGTCCGTCAGATTGACGCAGTTGACGGCGGCGAGAAAGACGAACACGGCAAAGGGAAGCATCCATATGCCGATGTCCGCGCTCCTGTTCAGAAAGGGAATCCGGAGGACGGTCAGCCCCGCGCGAAGGCAGTACAGCCCCGCGAACAGGGCGACGAGAAGCTGAAAGAGGATTTTCTGCCAGGCGCGCAGCCCGAGATTTTTTCGCCTCTTCATTTTGAGGAAATCGTCCAAAAATCCGACGAGCAGATAGCACAGTCCGATGGTCAGGGTGACGACCGCCGTGCGGTCCGCCCCGTCCGCGAAGAGGGAGAAGGCGAGTACGGCGGACAAAATAAAAGCGAGTCCGCCCATCGTGGGCGTACCGCTTTTGCCTTTGTGTTCCCTGACGTAAGAGAGGATGTTCTGCCCGGCTTTCAGCTTGCGGAGGACGGGGATGAGCAGGAGGCAGAAGACGAAGGAGATGCCGAACGCCGAAAGCGCGGCGGAGAGATACGTTTTTGCCTCCATTCCCGTTACCCCCTTCAAAGTCCCCGCAGGACTTCCTCTATTACAGCATTGTCGTTATAGGAATATTTTATTCCCATGATCTCCTGATAATCCTCCCCGCCCTTGCCCGCGACGAGCAGGATGTCCCCCTTTTTCAGAATGCCGACGGCATAGCGGATGGCGCGCTTGCGGTCGGGGACGACGACGTAGCGGTCGGACACCCGGCGGTACCCCTCTTCGATCGCGGCGATGATGTCCGTCGGCTCTTCGAAACGCGGATTGTCCGAAGTGAGGACGGAGAAGTCCGCGAGCTTTGCGACCGTCTCCCCCATCGGGGCGCGCTTGGACTTATCCCGGTTGCCGCCGCAGCCGAACAGGCAGATGAGCCGCCCCCTGCAATGGGGACGCAGGGCGGACAGGGATTTTTGCAGGCCGTCCGGCGTGTGCGCGAAATCGACGAAGATGTCCGCGCCGCGGTAACGGGCGACCTTTTCCAGCCTGCCCCGCACCCGTTTCATGCCGACGAGTCCGCCCGCGATCGCCTCCGTGCGCACGCCCAAAGCGTACGCCGTCCCCGCCGCCGCCATCGCGTTGTAGACGTTGTGCCTGCCCGTCATGGGCAGGGAAATGCGGCACAGGCTGTCGGACAGATTGAGCATGAATTCGCTTCCGTCCGCGTCCTCCGACGTGATGACGGCAAAGACGTCGGAGGGCTCTTCCAAGCCGTAATAGACCGTCCTGGCGCCCGCCTTTTTCCGCATTTTGCCGATCTCCCTGCCGACGGGATCGTCCCCGCCCACCACCGCGATCGGACAGCGCGACGGGTCGAACAGCCGCATTTTTGCCGCCTTGTAAGCCGACATGTTTCCGAAGAAATCGAGATGATCCTGGGTGAGGTTGGTAAAGACGCACGCCGTATAGGAAATGCCTTCGTCCTTATGATAATACAGCGCGTGCGCGGAAATTTCCGCCACGACGTATTCCACGCCGCACGCCACCATATCCGCGAACACCTTATGCAGAAAGAGGGGGTCGGGCGTTGTCAGTTCGGGCGCGAATTGCTTTTTGCCGTACCGGATGCCCAGCGTCCCCACCAGCGCCGTCCGCTTCCCCGCCCGCCGCAGGATGGCGTCGAGCATGTGCGCCGTGGTCGTCTTGCCGTTGGTGCCCGTGATCCCCACGATTTTCAGCCGATCGGCGGGGCGCCCGTAAAAGGCGGAGGCGATCAGCCCCATCGCCCGGCGGGTGTCGGGCACGACGAGCCGGGGTATGCCGAGCGGCAGATCGCGTTCGCAAACGACGGCCGCGGCGCCCGCCCCTTCCGCGTCCCCCGCAAAGGCGTGGGAATCCGTCTTTCCGCCCGTGAGGCAGAAAAAGGCGTCCCCCGGCGAACAGAAACGGCTGTCCGCCGTCAGTCCCGAAATCCGCACGTTTTCCGCCGCGCGCGAGTCGTCGGACAAAATGCGCGCGCCCTCCACGCAGGCGGCGAGTTCCGACAATAGCATAAGGCACCCTCCCGATACCGCCGCGGTCGATCCCGGCGATATCCTGTCCTTATATATTTATTCGCTTCCGCGCGGTTGTATGTTTTTCAGGGCGATGATTCCTTCGAAAATTTCTTTGGCGCAGGGCGCGGCGACCACGCTGCCGTAATAGGCGCCCTGCGGTTCGTCCGCGATAACGAGCGCCAGATATTCGGGATCGTCCGCCGGGAAAAACCCGACGAAGGAGGAGACGTATTTCCCCGCGGCGATGTGTCCGTCTTCGTATTTTTGCGCCGTGCCTGTCTTGCCCCCTACCCGGTAGCCCTCTATGTACGCCTTTTTGCCGCTGCCGTCCCGCACCACCCCTTCCAGCATCCCGGCGAGAATCCCGGACGCCTCTTCCCCGATCGTGCGGTTTTTCAGAGCGGGTTCCACCTCCTGGAGGACGTAGCCGTCCGAAGCGTAAATGCTCTTGACGAGATGGGGCGTGTAATAATATCCCCCGTTGACGGCGGCAGCGGCGGCGCAGGCGAGCTGCAATCCCGAAACGGCGATCGTCTGACCGAAGCCGATGCGCGCGAGATCGCAGTCGCGGACGGCGGTTTCGGGCAGGAGCATCCCCAAAGCCTCCCCGGAAAAATCCACCCCCGTCGCCTTCCCGAAGCCGAAGGCGGAGAGATAATCGTAAAAGGTCTCCCTGCCGAGCGAGAGGGCGATGTCCGTAAAACAGGGATTGCAGCTGTTGTTGAGCGCGTCGGCAAGCGTCTGGTTGCAGTGCCTGCCGTTGGCGTGCGCGCTCCAACACTTCACCGTGGTGCCGTCCACCGAACGGGTGCGGCTGCTGGGGAACACGTATTTGTCCGAAAAGGCGCTCGTATTCCCCCGCAGCCATTCCTCTATGTCCGCGGCTGCCGTCACGATCTTGAAGGTGGAGCCCGGCTCGTAAATGTCGCTGACGATGCGGTTGCGGGAGAGGGAATTGAGAAGCTCCGGCTCGTTTCTGGGCACGTCGTTGAGGTCGTAGGACGGATACCCCGCGAGCGCCAGGATCTCGAAGGTGTCCGGGTCGAGCACGATGCACTCCGCCGAGACGGGGGAATAGGTCTCCGCCATTTTCGCGAGCGCGCTCTCCGCGACCGCCTGGATACCGTAGTCGATCGTGAGGCGGACGTTCATCCCGTCCTCTGCGGGGAGGTACGCCGCCACCGCTCCTTCCAGCTCCACGCCGACGAGATCGGTCTCGTACAAAAGTTCCCCGTCTTCGCCCGCCAGATATTTGTCGTAATATTTCTCTATCCCCGTCGTGCCCGAATTGTCCGAAGAGGTGAACCCCAGCACCTGACAGAGGGAATCCCCCTTGGGATAGACGCGGGTGTTGTCCCGCGCGAAATAGACGCCGTCCGGCGCCGCCTCCGCGATCTTCTCTATCGCGCTCTTGTCCGCGTGGCGGGCGATCGTGATTTCGGAGGCGCGGGCGGAATGGAGCTTGTCGAGCAGGAGGGCTTCGTCCCCGCCGAGCGCGTCGGCGAGCAGCTTTGCCGTGCCCGCCTTGTCCGAAACGGCATTCGCGCGCGCGAATACCGCATAAGAAGTGCTGTTTTCCGCGAGTACGACGCCGTTCCGGTCGACGATTTTTCCCCGTTCGGCGACGACGGGGATCTCCCGCGTCCACTGGTCAAGCGCCCGGACGCCGAGTTCGCCGCTCCATGCCACCTGTACGTAGAAAAAGCGCGCCGCCAAAAGACAAAAAAGAAAGGTTATCGCCGCAAGCACGGCAGATAACCTCTTTCGTAAAACGGATACGGAATAATCACTGGTTTGTTTTTTGATGGTCGTTCTCTCCTTTCCGGAAATCCCGGAAAAACTGCGGCGTCATTCCCCCGCGGGGATCATGCCGTGTTCCTGCGCGTATTCGAGGATCGCTTCGTAAGAGGTCGCCTCTTCGATCTGCATTTCCAGCGCCTCCGTCTCTTCGACGAGCTGTTCGCGGCGCTGTTCGAGATTGCGCAGCTGATTGGTCTTTTGGCGGATGACGTACGAATTGATGCCGATGACGGTGAGCAGCATGACCACCGCCGCCGCAAACGCCGCGATCATCCGGATCGCAAAGGCGCTCAGCCCGTACGATTCTTCCGCCGCCTCCGTATTGACTGCGGCGACGGGCATCTCCGCCACGGCGGGTGCCATGGGTACAGCCGCGGGCATTTCCGCCGCATACATCTCCGCTGCGGGCGCGTACATTTCCGCCGCCCCGCCGAAATCGGAGACGGGCGCCTCTCCGCCCCGCATCGTCCTTTCCAGCATCTCGGGCGTAAACAGCGGGGAATCCACACGCGTATGTACGGTGACGTGTTCCTCCGCGGGCGCCTCCGGACGGAAGGGAGCCGGTTGGAAGGAAGGCGAGACGCGCTCGGGCGCCGAAGGGCGTTCGGGCGAGAGCACGGACGCGCGGGCGGAAGAACTTCTCTCCGCGCGCGAAAAGCTCTCCGAGAGCTGATCCTCTTCCGCGCTCTGCAAAAGCTGCCTGTACTTCTCTTTGATGTTCGCGTTGTGTATCGTCGCCTCATCCTCGCGGACGGGAGTGTATGCCGTTTCCGTTCTGTTGTCGAATATCGTTGCCATATCGCTTTCTCCTTGCCGCCCTCCGCTTTCCGGAAGGCGCGGGCTTTGTTCCCCGTGAAACCCGCCCTGCGCGCCTGTGCGCTTATATGATTTTTTCCGCAACCCGCAGCTTGGCGCTCTTGCTCCGCGGATTTTCCCGCAGTTCCTCTTCGCCCGCCGTGATCGGCTTATGAGTGATTATTTTGATCTCCTGTTTTTTCCCGCATACGCATACGGGAAGATTTTTCGGACAGATACAGGGGCTTTCGAGATACCGGAACGCCTCTTTCACCGCCCTGTCCTCCAAGGAATGAAAGGTCAGAATCGCCAGCCGTCCGCCCTTTTTCAGGCGTCCCGCCAGCCTGACGACCAGATCGTACAGCCCGTCGAGTTCTCCGTTCACCTCTATCCTGACCGCCTGAAAACTCCGCCTTTCGCAGGGAGCGCCGAACCGAAACTTCGTCGGAATGCTCTCCCGCACGATCTGCGCGAATTCCCCGCACGTTTTGAGGGGCTTCTTTTCGCGGGCGCGGACGATGTTTTTGGCGATCGTCTTTGCAAACGGCTCTTCGCCGTACTCTTTGAGTATCCGCGCGAGCGCCTCCTCCGGATAGGTATTGAGGACTTTTTCCGCCGTCAGAGGGGCGCCGCGGTCCATACGCATGTCCAGCGGAGCGTCCGCCTGCCGGTAGGAAAATCCCCTTTCGGCGTCGTCGATCTGATGGGAAGAGACCCCGAAATCCAGAAGCGCCCCGTCCACCTTGTCGATGCCCGCTTCGTCGAACACCCGTTCGAAATCCTTATAATTGGATTTATAAATCGAAAACCTTCCCGCAAAGGGGGCGAGCCGTCCGGTTGCCGCCGCGATCGCTTCGTCGTCGAGATCGGTGGCGATCAGCCTGCCCGAAGGAGACGTCCTTCTGAGGATTTCATAGGAATGTCCGCCGCCGCCGATCGTGCCGTCGTAATAGATGCCCCCCTCTCTGAGGGAAAGTCCTTCCATACATTCCTCCGGCATGACGGGCTTGTGCGAAAATTCCAGCATCGGTCAGATCCCCAGTTTTTTGAATTCTTCGTCGAAATCCACCCCTTCGATATAGGCGTTGTACCTTTCCGCCGCCCATATTTCCAGGCGCTTGCCGCGACCGATGGTCACGATGTCCTTTTTGATCCCCGCCAGCTCTTTGAGTTTCGCGGGAAGGACCACCCGCCCCTGCCCGTCCTCTTCCGCCGGAAATACCGAACTGAAAAAGAGCAGAGACGCCTTGGAAGAGTCGCCCAGCTTCTCCTCCGACAGCTCGTCGATGAGTTCGTCGAGCACTTCGTCGGGAAAAACGTAGATGCAGCCGTTGAGACCGCGGGTGAAACTGTATGTCTTCCTGTTCGCGTCGTCTTCGCCCGTAAGTCCTTTTTTGAACTTCGCCGGGATGCGCAGCCGGTTTTTATCGTCCAGCTGATGCTCGTAAATGCCGCGAAACAAAGCAGTCATACCTTTCACCTCCTTTTCCCCGAATTACTAACTGTTCCCATTATATAACCACAATCGCCCACTTGTCAAGTATTTTTGGGAAATTTTTTTGAAAAAACATTATTTTTTTGGGATTTTTGCCCCCGATTGTCCCCCGACGGCCCGATTTCATCGAAAAAACATTTGTTCGTATGCCCTTTTATTGAGGTTTTTTCCGCTTCCGAGAAAAAAAATCTCCGAAAACCCCCTCTTTTTATCCCCTTTTTGCCCCGTTTTTGAGAAAAAACGCGAACGTTTGTTTTTTGAAAGCGAATTGCAGGTCGAATTTGCCGGAGCGGGGTCGGCGGTGGTCGGCGCAACCCCGAAAAAGTGGGCGGCTGTGGTCGGAGGGGGCGGTTTTCGGGAAAAACCGATCGCCCGGCAGAGTTCCCGCGCGATGCCGTCGTTGCCGTCGAAGGCGGTACAGCCGTAAAAGGCGGCGATCTCTTTTTTCAAAAAGACGTAATGGGTGCAGCCGAGGACGACGGCGGAAGGCGAACCGGGAGGCAGCAGGGAAGAAAGCGGCACGGGTGTGTCCGACGAAATATATTCCTCCACCGCCCCGGCGAGACCGGGACAAGGAAATATGCGCAGCCGCGCGGAGGGAAACTCCCCTTCCGTGCGGGCGCACAGGGAGAGAAGGCGGACGCTTTTCGCCGTGGCGGGCGTGACGAGAACGAAGATCTCTCCCCCCGCGCGGGCGGCGGGACGCACGGCGGGCTCGGCGCCGACGACGGGAAAGGGATATTTGCGGCGCAGGCGTTCGGCGCAGACGGCGGTGACGGTATTGCAGGCGATGACGGCGGCGGAGACGCGGAGATCATCAAAGAGAGAAAACGCCTCTTCCGCAAAGGCGGCGATCTCCCCTTCCTCCCGTCCGCCGTACGGGGCGCGGGCGTTGTCGCCGTAATAGAGAACGGGACGAAAGACGCCGGAAGCCGACAATTTTTCGAGACAGGCGGAAAGGACGGTCAGACCGCCGACGCCGCTGTCGAAAAAACCGATTCCGCCCGAAGGGATCTCCATGCTTTTCCTCCGAAAAAGAAAAATTTTCCTCAAAATTGCCCGATTTTTCGGCGGAAATGCCCTCAAAACAGTTTACAATCCCGCGGATTTATGCTAAAATAGTCTACGCAATCGACGCGATTCAAGAAAAACAGGTAAAGAATAAGGAGAGTATCATGCCGAATATCAAATCCGCGAAAAAGAGAGTTCTGGTCACCGAAAAGAAGACCATGCAGAACAAAGCCGTGAAGTCCGCGCTCAAGACGCAGATCAAGAAATTCCTCACGGCGGTGGAATCGGGCAACAAGGAAGAGGCTGTCAAGCTCTATCCCGAAACCGTTTCCGCGATCGACGCAGCCGCTTCCAAGGGCGTCATCCATAAAAACAACGCCAACAACCGGAAAGCCAAGCTCGCCAAGAAGCTGGACGCGATGGGTGCCTGACCCGTCCGTTATCTATGAATATGAAGGTCTGCCTGCGGGTAGACCTTTTTATTTGTTTTATTCAGGCGAAACGCGTATATACTACGCAATACATTGTCGGACTGCGTTTTCCTTGGATCACGTACGTATGAGTACGCTCCCCGGCGGAAAGCCTTGTTCTTCGCGTCTTGCCTGTATCTTCGCGTTTTGACGTAACCGGATTCGCACGGAACGGGGAAACGCATATCTACTGCGCAATACTCTGTCGCCCTTGCGTTTTTGTCCCCTCTCCTGCCTCCCCTATGGTGTGGGAGCCTCGCCTTTATCATGTCTCCCCTTTTTGACAAAGGGGAGGTGTCGCACCCACCAATCATGCCTGCTTTATGGTAAGGGGAGGTGGCACGAAGTGACGGAAGGGATAAGAAAGCCGGATTTCGATACAGCAAATCGGAAACCGGGCAGACAATCCCTCAGTCATGCTTGCGCATGACAGCTCCCTTTGCTCAAGGGAGTCAAAAAAAGGTCTCCCCCTTAAGGACTTGCCTCCCCTCTTTCGAAAGAGGCGGATTTTTTGTTTTTTGACGCTCGGCGGGAGGCTAGCGGGTACAAAAACCGGCGCGGAAGAGACAAATTTTTTACATTTTTGCTCCTCTTTTTCCCCCGCGAAAAATTTTTCGGAATATTTTTCCGAAATGCCCTCCAAACATTTGACAAAATCCGCGTTATCAAATATAATATTCCGCGGCATGTGGGTTTATTTTTGCTAAACTTTTCGTTTATTACGGGCAAACCGCGGAAAACGGATTGCCTATACAGAGAAAAAAGTTTACTTTTACAAAACCCACCCGTCGGAAAAAGCAAAGGAGGCGCCCCATGGATCTGGGCAAAAAAATCAGGCAGATGCGCAATCAGAAGGGATTGACGCAGGAAGAGCTCGCCGACCGATGCGAACTTACGAAGGGGTATATCTCGCAGCTGGAAAACAACGTCAACAGCCCTTCCATCGCCACGCTGACGGACATCCTGTCCGCGCTCGGCAGCAATCTTTCGGAATTTTTTCGCGAAGAGGCGGAAGAGAAGATCACCTTCTCGAAAGAGGAGTTTTTCGAAAAGGATTCGGACGGGGTGTTGTGGAAATGGCTGATTCCCAACGCGCAGAAGAACATGATGGAACCCGTCCTCGTCGAACTCGCCGAAGGGGTTTCCACTTCGGAGGACATTCCCCACGAAGGCGAAGAGTTCGGATATGTGCTGGAAGGCAGGGTCGCCGTCGTACTCGGCGCCAAACAATATATATGCAGAAAGGGAGAGGCGTTCTATTACCCTGCCGCAAAACCCCACTGCATCCGCAACAAGGGCAAGGGTAAGGCGAAATTCCTCTGGATCTCCACCCCGCCCAATTTCTGAAAAGCGCCGCCCCGCGCGGCAAACAGACCACAACGGATTCGGCGGAGGCGCCGGGAGGATTTACGAAATGGATAAAAATGCTGCCAACATCATCGAACTCGTGGACGTATGCAAGCAATTCGACGGCGTGAACGTCATCGACAACATGAATCTGTACGTTCGGAAGGGCGAATTCGTCACCCTTTTGGGTCCTTCCGGCTGCGGAAAGACCACCACCCTGCGCATGATCGCGGGCTTCGAAATGCCCACGAGCGGGAAAATTCTCTTAAACGGCGAAGACATCAGCTCCCTGCCTCCCAACAAGCGCCCCGTCAATACGGTTTTTCAGAAATATGCCCTCTTCCCCCATCTCAACGTCTTCGACAACGTGGCTTTCGGGCTGAAACTCAAACGCAACCCGATCGAGGTCACGGACAAAAAGGGCAGGATAAAGACGAAATACGAAAAGCTCTCCCGCGCGACCATCGCGGAGAAAGTGAGAAAGGCCCTGGAAGTCGTCGATCTGGAGGGCTTCGAAAAACGGAGCATCTCCACCCTTTCGGGCGGACAGCAGCAGCGCATCGCCATCGCCCGCGCCATCGTCAACGAGCCGGAGATCCTCCTGCTCGACGAACCGCTCGGCGCCCTCGACCTCAAAATGCGCAAGGAGATGCAGCTCGAACTCAAAGCCATGCACCAAAAGCTGGGCATCACCTTCATCTACGTCACGCACGACCAGGAAGAAGCCCTGACCATGTCGGACACCGTCGTGGTCATGGCGGACGGCTACATCCAGCAGATCGGCACTCCCGAAATGATCTACAACGAGCCGAAAAACATGTTCGTCGCCGACTTCATCGGCGAGAGCAACATCTTCTCGGGCACGATGCCCAAGGACAACCTCGTCCGCTTCTGCGGCAAGGATTTCGTCTGCGAAGACGGCGGATTTGAAAAGGACGAGCCGGTGGACGTGGTCGTCCGCCCCGAAGACGTGAAGATCGTCCCCGCCGACAAAGGGGTGCTGAAAGGCACGGTGACCTCCGTCATCTTCAAGGGCATCCACTACCAGATCCTCGTCCAGTGCGGCAGATTTGAAATCGAGATTCAAAGCACCGCCGCGCCCGTCCCGGGCGGAGAGATCGGCCTGACGGTCGCGCCCGACGGCATCCACGTCATGAAGAAGAATTTCCGGGTCAACCAATTCACGGGGGTCATCACCAAGAAAAATACCGTGAAATTCGGGGACGGGGAATTCGAATGCGACGTCACCCAGCTCTATCCCGGCAGCCGTCTGGACGAAGAGGGATACCTCATCACCGCCAAGGGAGAAAAGCTCGACCTCACGGACACCCCCGTCGACGTCGAAGTGGGATTGCAGGACATCACCATGAGCGACAATCCCGACGAGGGCGGCGCGCAGGGACACATCATCTCCCTCATCTACAAGAGCGAATATTACCGCTACATCGTGCGCACGGAAAACGAAGAGGATTACGTTCTCGCCTGCGAAGATCTGTGGAACGAAAACGACCTCGTCAGCCTCGTCATTCCGCCCGATAAGATCAGACTGACACTCAGAAATCCGGAGGAAATCAAATTATGACGAATATCACTCCGCACGCCCAAAAGATGCGGCTGCATTTTTCGAGAAAGCTGCTCGCCATCCCCTACGGACTGTTTCTGGCTCTGTTCGTCGTCATCCCCCTCCTCATCATCGTCTATTACGCCTTTACCGACCGGAGCGGAAATTTCACCCTGGAAAACTTCGCGGATTTTTTCAGCGGGAACGGGGAAGGGATTTTGGGCTTTTTCCGTTCGAGTACCTGCCGGACGATCGGGCGCAGCCTGTTCATCGCCCTGACGAGCACGATTTTGTGCCTGCTCATCGCCTATCCCGTGGCGTATATCATCGCCAGGAGCAAACTCAAAAACAAGGCGGCGTTTCTGCTCCTCTTCATCGTGCCCATGTGGGTGAATTTCGTACTCCGCATCAACGCGCTGAGAGAGCTGTTTATCTGGATCGGCACTTTCAACAAATCGGATAACTGGAATCTCGTCAACACCATCATCGGCATGGTGTACGACTTCCTCCCCTTCATGATCCTGCCCGTCTATACCACCATCATCAAGATCGACAAGAGCTATCTGGAAGCCGCCCGCGATCTCGGCGCGACGGGCGCAAAGACCTTTCTGAAAGTCACCCTCCCCCTCTCCAAAGCGGGCATCATGAGCGGCATTTCCATGGTCTTTCTCCCCTCCATGACGAACTACGTCGTATCCAACTGGCTCACCTACAACAACACGGCGATCATCGGCTCCTTCATCGAACAGGCGTTCCGCAACACACTTTGGAATCAGGGATCGGTGACCGCGCTCATCCTGCTCCTGCTCATGTTCCTCATGACATGGCTGACGGGCGGATTCAAGGAAGACACGCAGGCGGAAGCGAGAGGTACTTCGTTATGGTAAAAATCGGAACTTGTCTCAAATGGTTTTTCATCGGGCTCGTCGTCCTCTTCATCTATGCGCCCATCGTGCTGCTCACCGTCAACAGCTTCAACGCGAGCGACCGCATTCAGATCTGGGACGGATTCAGTCTCGAGCACTACAAATATTTCTTCGACTTCGACCACGAACCCCTGCCCATCGTCTTGCAGACTTTGGCTTTGGCGGCGGTCGTCGCTACCCTGTCCACCCTGCTCGGCACGGTGGGCGCGATCGGCATCTTCTATTCCAAAAAGAAGGTGGCAGGCGCGCTTTCGGGCGTCAACCGCATCCCCGTCATCAACGCGGAAGTGGTCACGGCGATCTCCTTCGCCCTGCTCGTCACCGCGCTGAACGTGGATAAATCCACCTATATCCCTCTGATTCTCGGGCAAATGGTGCTCTGTACCCCATTCGTCGTCCTGTCCGTCATTCCCAAACTCAAACAGATGGACAACAATCTGTACGAAGCGGCGCTCGATCTCGGCGCGACGCCCACCCGGGCGCTGTTCTCCGTCATCATCCCGCAGATCCTGCCCGGTATCCTCTCCGGATTCCTTCTGGCTGTCACCCTCTCGCTCGACGACTACGTCATCGCGGCTTATACCAGCCCCGATTCCTTTAAGACGATCAGCATGCACATCTACGGACTGACGAGAGGCAGGCACGTCGAAGAGATCAAGGCGTCCTATTGGGCGTTTACGGCGATCATCTTCCTCATCATCGTCGTCGCCGTCGTCACCGCCAACGTAGTCTCCCTCAAAAAGAGCAAAAAACAAACCGTCAAGGAGTAAAAAATAATGAAAAAACAACTTTCCCTGCTGCTTGCTTTTTCCCTCGTTTCCGCAACCGCGGCCTCCCTTGCTGCCTGCGGCGACGCCCCCCCCGTCCTCCGCGTTGCCAGCTGGGAGGAATACATCGACGAAGGCGGCGACGACAGCTATGCCGAAGGCAGCGATCCCCTCTATGAAGAATTTGAAGACTGGTATTTTGAACAGACGGGAGAACATATCCGCGTCGAATACATTCCCCTGACGGATAACGAGGAAATGTACAACAAAATCAAGCTCGGCGATACCTATGACCTCCTCTGCCCCTCCGAATACATGATCATGAAGCTCGCGGCGGAAGACCTCATCCAGCCCTTCCCCGAATCCTTCTATGACGTAAACGTGGAGACCAATTACTACGCGCAAAACGTCTCGTCGTATATCGAAAAGATGTTCTCCTCCCCCATCGCGGAGGGCTCCGATTATACCTGGAAGGATTATGCCGCCGGCTATATGTGGGGCACGACCGGATTCGTGTTCAATCCCGAAAACGCAAACGCGGAGGACATGAAGACGTGGGACGCCTTCACCAATCCGACCTATAACAAGAAGATCACCGCCAAAAACAACGTCCGCGACAGCTATTTCTCGGGACTGGGCATCCATTACGAAGACGAGCTTCTCGAACTGAAATCGCAGCTCGACGCGGGCACCCTCTCCTCCGCCGACTATCAGGCGCGGCTGTCCCAAATGATGAACGACACCACGCCCGAAACGATGAGCGCCGTCGAGACGATCCTCAAAAACGTGAAGGGCAATATCCAGGCGTTTGAGACGGACGAAGCGAAAAACGACTTCATCGCCGGCAGAATCGACGTCTCCTATCAGTGGAGCGGCGACGCCGTCTATATCATGGACGAAGTGGAAGCGGAAAGCGACATCGCCTGCAGCTACGTCGTCCCCGAAGCGGCGTCCAACCTTTGGTTTGACGGATGGGTGATGATGAAGGACGCCAACGTCGACGCAGCGACCATGTTCGTCAACTTCGTCTCCCGTCCCGACAACGTCGTGCGCAATATGTATTACATCGGCTACACGAGTTGCGTCGCGGGCGAAGAAGTGTTCGACTACGTCGTCGAAACGTACGGCGCGGAAGAGGGCGACGAAACCGCCGTCGACTACGACCTCAACTATTTCTTCGGCGAAGACAACGAGAGCGACAACGCAAAATATGTCCTCTCCGCTCCCGCCGAACAGCTTACCCGCCAGCTCTTCGCACAGTATCCCGACGAAGAAACCATGCTGCGTTG